>JAEEUO010000075.1 GCA_016286935.1 Bacillota bacterium
GTCTTCGTATTCGATTGTCGGTTCGATCAGTTTCATGTCGCGATCCTTCTTTCGTTTTCGCGATTGTACCACAAAAGCGCGATTGCTACAACCCGCGCGGCCGTGCTAAAATGGATGCAACGAACAGGAGGAACCGCAAATGAGGCTCGATGAAGAATGGATCCGGGCGCGTCTCCCGAAGGCGTACCGCAACGACCCGATCGACTGCCTGGCCTATGACTATCTCGACGGCCTGACGGTCATGCAGGAAGGCGAGCGCGGCGGCGACGACGTCGTGGTGTACCGCGCGACGGACGAAGACGATCTGCGCTACTGGGAACTCGAACAGGTCTGCCGGTTTCTCGAGGACAAAAGCCGCCGCGCGCCGAAGACGTGGCGCTATGAACGCTCCTATGCCAAGGACAACCAATGGTATTACGTCGAACACCGCAACTACGACTACAACGCGATCGAAGACCCGCGCCTCCGCGGCTTTGAGCATTTTCTCCTGCTCGCGAGATACGGTCTGCCGCGGGAGCGGTGGGAACAGCGCGTCGAGGAGTACGTCGGGCTGATGAACTACTGGTACGACGAGCCCCACTGGGACTACGACCGTCGGCTGCTCCGCTTCGTCGAGATCAGCGATTCCAAAGAAAAAGACGACCGCAACGACCCGGTCGGAGAGCCGCGCCCGGGCTCGGTCATCCGGGTCGAGGATTGATTATCGGATTCAAAAGGAGGTTATCGGAAATGGTGATCGAAGGGCTCGTGATCGAGAGCATGGCCGCGTGGGTGCCTTTCGTCATTGCCCTTGTTGTCGGGCTCATCATCTTTCACAAAGCCCAGATGAAGTACAACGGAAGCTGGTTCAGCTAAATCGGATTTGACGGCAAGGAAGAATTCTGATAGAATTCTATCAGAATTCTTTTTTGTTTTGGGAGGTCTGTTATGCTGATCAAACCGTCCACCGCACTGCGGAACGACTACTCGTCGATCTCCAAGCTGGCACATGACGAGGAAGAACCGATCTACATCACGAAAAACGGCGAAGGCGATCTCGTCGTGATGAGCATTGAAGCGTTTGAACGGCGCGAGGAACTGTTCCGTCTGAAGGCGAAGCTGGCCGCGGCGGAACTGCTTCGCATGAGCGGTGAAGAAGGCGTTTCTCTCGAAGAATCGCGCGAACGGCTGGAGAAGATCTATGGGTGAAAAAGAAAACCTCTTCCGGATCCATCTGCTCCCGCCGGCGCAGTATGAACTGGAAGAGATCGCACAACTGTATTTCATTCTGGCCGGCGCGAAGTCTGCCCGAAAGATAACCGATCGCATCTACCGTTCCATCGAAAAACTGGCGCGGTTTCCGCTTTCCGGATCTGCCGTTCACGATGCGGAACTGAAAGCTCTCGGTTATCGATACGTCGTTGCGGGGCGCTATGTTTCGATCTATCGTGTCATCGACGATTCGGTGTTTATCTATCACGTTTTCGATGCACGCACCGATTATCCGTCGTTGCTGCGCGCCCAATTGTTCCGGTTGGAGCAGTGATGCCCGACGATGGAATCATCCTCTGGAACGAACGATGAGGCATACCGCTCCGATCACAGCCAGAGCGAGGCCGACCACCCCGAAAACGATCATCCTGCGGTGCAGCGAGGCGTACAGCTCCGACGAGCCGTCGAGAGTATGATAATAAGCGAAACGGCAGAATACGGCGATCAGCAGGGATAACACGCCGATAACCAGACATACGATACCGACGATCAGCAGCGTCTTTGCGTTCATTTCTTCCATCGCCTCCCGGCCTCCTAACGGAGGCTTTTTTCGTCCCGTTTTCTCCGGTCGATGCCCGCCGCGCGGTAATACGCGGCTTTCATTTTATACATTTCCTGATCCGCGATCGAGACGAGTTTTTCCGCCGAAACGCCCGGATAGTCGGAGGCGTCGGCGCTTCCGACGGACAGGGAGAGCGACGGCGCTTCCTTCCCGTGCCACGCGTCCGCCTTCGATTCCAGCTGGCCTTCAAGCGCGGGGATCAGTGCTCTGTCCTCGAGATGCGTGAGGACGATGAATTCGTCGCCGCCGGTCCGGTAGCAGGTGCCGAACGGCGCGAACACGGCGGAGATGCAGTCCGAAGCGGCGCAGATCAGTTCGTCGCCGGCGTGATGGCCGTACGTGTCGTTCGTCGTCTTGAGGCCGTTGATGTCGATCGAGAACGCGACGAGATCGCCCGGAAGCGAATCGAGCGAGGCAAGCTCCGTCATCGCCGTGTTGTAGGCGTTCCGGCTGGAGATGCCCGTCAGCGGGTCGACGGAGATGCGGATCATCTGCTCCTGGATCCGGTCGTCCGACGCCATCAGTTCGAATTCCGAGTTGTGGATGAACAGGACTGCCAGGCAGATGACGAGCGCGACGTACGCCGTACGGACTTCTCCGCCCAGGATCTCCTGCATCGCGATCCCCACAACGGTAAGGATCAGCGTCGAATACAGGGAGACGCGGTTTTTCTTGCGGAACCGGCTCCCGTAACTGCCGAATTCGAAGATGACGAGCAGGATGATGATCAGATAGAACCCGATGTAGACGTTGTAGCCGGGTCCGTGGGAATACGTATTGCCGGCGTCGATCGTGATCATCCAGCCGGTGAAGAGCGAAACGGTCTGGAACACGGTATTGAGCGCGAGGATCGTGAACAGGACCTTCCTCCAGACGCTCTTCGTCTGGAACTGGAGGACGATCGCGCCGCCCGCCATCGGCGTCAGGACATAGTCGAAGTATTTGACGGCGCGAAGCAGTCCCGGCGAGACCGCCGGATTCCCGTTCATCCGCACGCCAAGCCACTCCGACAGCGCGGCGGCCGCGACGATCAGATACGTCAGGTACATGATCCTCTTCATCTCCCTTGAGAACCTGTCGTTCTCCCTTACGAGGATGCAGAAGACGATCAGCGCCAGCCATATGAGTATGATGAGCGGTGTGTAGTAGGTCATGATCCGTTTTTATCCTTTTTCGGATGATCCGTCCGATGAAATCAATATACCATAAACCGTTCCGGCTGTCACTCCGGCCGGTCACACAGAAATCCCGCGTACGGGAACGTGTACCGGCAGATCTCGACGCCGCGGAGCGTGACGTTCGTTCCGGCGGCCGTTCCGCGCAGGATCTCCTCCGCGCCTTCGATGAGCTTTCCGATCTGATCCGGCCCGACGGGGAAGGAGCCGTGCATCGGCCAGATCTCATCGAAGAGGCCTCCGTATTTCGCGAGGCGGCGGAGGCTTTCGACGTAGCGCCTGAGGTCACGGCGCGGTCCGAACATGTAGATGTTGCTGTCCTGGACCGAATCGCCGCTCACGAGGACGCGGTTCTTCTCGTCGAGGATCGCGATGCTGCCAGGGGTATGGCCGGGGATGTCGATGACGCGGAGCGGACGGCCGCCGAGGTCGATGACGTCGCCCTCGCGCACCGGGATCAGCCGCCCTTCGCCGCTGTGGGCGCGGTAGTTGTCCTCCTCCGCGGGGCTCATGTAAACCTCGTCAAACGCGCCGTTTCCGGCGATGTGGTCGGGGTCAGCGTGGGTATTGATCACGATCAGCGGCAGTTCCGTCAGTCCCTCCGCGATCTTTCGCGCGTCGGGGTTCGTCATGCCGGTATCGATCAGAGCCGCCCGTTCCGTCCCGCGGAACAGGAAAAAGCGGACGTGGCCGTCCTCGATCCGCCATGTGTTTTCGTCGATCCGGATGATCTCTTCCGCCATTTCGTTCTCCTCACTTACGATCCGTCTACCGCACGGATTCCTTTTCCGCGAACAGGTATTCCATAAAGACCGGGATGCGCTTCTCCCACGCGGCTTCGTTGTGGAGCGCGCCGGGCACCGCGCGGGCGGCGACCTCTGCGCCGGCTTCGCTCAGCTCCGCAGCGCCGGTGAACATATCCTTCAGGTCGATCGTTTCGCCGGGCTCGATCTCGCCGGTACCGTAATCCATGTAGACGCGCGTCGTATCGCGGAGAGGCTTCTTCAGCAGCTCGTGGAGCTGCTCGCCGCCCGCCCAGAAGCACGGCGAAAGCGCCGCCGCGCGGGAGTACACGTCGTTGTACTGCGTGACCGCGTAGAGCGCCATCAGGCCGCCCATGGAGCTGCCCGCGATCAGGGTGTGTTCGCGATCCGGCAGCGTGCGGTACGTGCGGTCGATATACGCCTTGAGCGGGCCGCTCATCCAGTCCATCGTCGCCTTTCCGACGCCTTCCAGGTGGCCGAATTCCGGGATGTCGAGATCCCACGGCGAATACTCGTTCATGCGCCGCTCGCCTTCGTGGTTGCACTCGACCGCAACGAGGATCAGCGGCAGGCCGGTGCGCGTCAGGTACTCCTTCATGCCCCAGCTTTTGCCGTACGTCGCGTGGGAATCGTAGAACACGTTGTGGCCGTCGAACATGTAGAGCACGGGATAGCGCCGTTCCGACCGCGCGTACTCCTTCGGCAAATAAACGTATAACCGCCGCGGCTCTTCCGTCGGCAGCGCCGGTATCCGGATCTTTTTTATGCGTATCATTTGAGGGTCCCTCTTTCCGTTTCGACCGTATCGCCCGAGTGGACGTACCGCAGCCGATCGCCCATGATCGCCTTCATTCGCTCGTAAGCGGGAACGCCGGTGCAGTGGCCGGTGCAGAAGCACGTATGGAAGCCGAGCAGCGCCTCCGCCGTTTCGTCGATCTCGGCGAGCTCACCGTCCGTATACTCCGTCTTTTTCATCAGGTGGAAGCCGCTGATCGCCGTGTCCGGGTCCGCGTCGAAGCGCCGCCGGTATTCCGCGAGGATGTTGAGCATGCCGTTGTGGGCGCAGCCGGAGAGCAGGACGCGGCGGTCGCCCTCCGCGATCACGAGGCACTGTTCGTGGCGGAAGTCGTCCTGGACGTACCTGCCCGCGACGCGTTCGCGCATCCGGCGGTTCGTGAACGGAACGTCCCGCACGCGATTCCGGACGGTGAACAGGAAGAGTTCGTCGTCGATCCGGTAATCGCCGTCGAGAAAAACGACCTGGGGAAGCGCCGCGATCGCCTTGTCGATCCCGATGTAGCGGTACCGCTCGTCATCCGGCACGTCCGCGGCGCCGGTATCCGAATAATAGTCGCCCGTCGCGGCGCGCTGGAGATAGATCGCCGCGCGCGGGTTGAGCGCCGCGAACGCGGGTATCCCGCCGGAGTGGTCGTAGTGGCCGTGGCTCAGAACGACCGTATCCACGCCGGTCAGGTCGATCCCGAGCTTTTCCGCGTTTTTCAGCGTCTCGTCGGACGGGCCGAGATCCATCAGCAGCTTGTGGCACGCGGTTTCGATATAAAACGACAGGCCATGGGCGGCCGCGCATCCCGCCGCGCCTTCCGTATTCTCGATCAGATTTACGATCCGCATCGCTTTATTCCCTCTTCAGATCGGAAAGCATATCATACGCCGCGTCGTACCCGGCGTTGGCCGAGCGACGAAGCCATCCCATGGCCTCGTCCTTGTTCTTTTCAAAGTCCTTTGTGAGAAGGATCTTCGCGACGTTGTACATCGCCTCCGGGACGTCCTGCTCCGCCGCGCAGAGAAACCATTTATACGCCTGATCCAGATCGGGCTCTGTCCCTCTGCCGGACCAATACATAAAGCCCAGCGTAAACTGCGAGATCGCGTCGCCGCTTTCCGAGGCGACCGTCAGATAGCGCAGTGCACGGTCCAGATCCTGCGGAATGTTCCAGCCGTAATAGAATTCCTTCCCGAGGAACGCGCACATTTCCGGGTCGCCCTCCTCGCACAGTTCGATGACCGCTTTCAGTTTTTCTTCCAGTTCCTGATCCATCTTGTTCACCATTCAAGCCCCGCCCGGTCGTACGCCCGGTGGAGGTTGTTGTGTATAACGATATAGCAACGGCTCGCTTCATAGTTATCGACGGCGGGGTGGCCCGCTTCCGAGCGGTTGGACGCCTTCGCAAACGCGGTTTTCTGGTCGTCCGGAGACAGCTTCGGATCGTACGCGGCGGAGATCGCATTCCGGTTGTCCTCCTGGAACGCGCGCAGATCCTCGTACTCATCCTCGATCAGATTCTTCGCGAGCCTTTCCGTCAGGACCTCACGAAGCTCTTTGGAGATCCGGACCGGGAAATCGCGCTCGGACCTGATCCGCGTCCGCAGATCCTGGGGCACGGGATAATGATAGTGTCCGCGCAAATAGGTGCCCTCCGTAA
>JAEEUO010000076.1 GCA_016286935.1 Bacillota bacterium
CGACGCCGCGGTCGAGAGGTTGACCATCTGGTTTGAGGAGTCGGTCTCGTTGTTCGTGCCGTTGACGAACCGGTAGTCGCACTCCTCGCGGAACATCATCGATTCCTTCACGGTGTCGGGTTCCTGCGTGTCTTTCTTGTATTCGTCCGAAACGGCGGGGCCGAAGGACTGCCAGAGTTCGTGCGCGGGAGCCGGGTATTTTTCGCGGCTCTCGGCGATGATGCGGCAGTGGCGGTCGCCGCAGCCCTTCGCCTCGACCATCAGATAGTCGAGCTTGTGGCCCTTGCGGTGGCGCGACTCGGTCGCATCGGCCTGGCCCTGGAGCGACATCGTCGTCGCGCGGCAGAGCTCCGATCCGACGATGTCCCAGTCGCAGACGTCGAGCTCCTTCTCGCAGCGGTACGTGCCGAAATCGTTGCAGCGGCCGCACATGAGAAGGGCGTCGTCGCCCTTGTCGCCGATGAGAGCGCCGGGGTAAGAGCCGCACATGAACGGATGGATGCCGAAACCGTCGTCGTTCGGGTAATCGAGGCCGGTCTGGAGAAGGCGCGCGTACGCCTCCTTGCACATCTCCGACGCGCGCGTCGCGTAATCGGGGATGATGATGCGGTACGCCTGGGCGACCGCAGCCGAAAGGACGGACTCAAAACGGGACGCGTAATGGAGCGCGTCCTGGTAGGACATCAGCTTGTTCCAGGGGGACTGGACCGCGTTGAACTGTCTGAAATTCGCGCCGTCGCCCGAATTTGCGGGGATGCGCTCATCGATCTTTTTGCTCACGTCGTGCCTCCTATTCCTCTTCCGGGAACGCGTCGATCGCGGCCTGGTACTTTACGATGTTGTGGGACGCGCCGCCGTCGACGACGACCGTTTCGCCGGTGATGCCGTCCGCGACGTTCGTGCAGAACGTGTAGGCCATGATGCCGACCTGATCGACCGGAAGCTGTCCGTCGACCTGCCAGACCATCAGTTCTTCGTAGAATTCGTCCTGCTGCTCCTCGGTGAGATGGTCACTAGCCATGTTGGACGCCGCGCCGGGCGTGACCATTCCGCCGGGGGCGATGCCGTTGACCATGATGCCGTAGCGCTTGAGCTCCTTCGCGGCTTCGGTCACAAGGCCCATGACGGCCGCCTTGCTCGAGGCGTAGTGGGGATAGCCGCCGAAGACGGGGTAGGGGACGATCGGGCTGTTGGACGAGATCAGGACGATCTTGCCCTGGATGCCGTGTTCCTTCATATACTTCGAGACGTGCTTCACGCCGAAGAACGCGCCGTAGACGTTCGTTTCGAAGACCAGTTCAAGATCTTCCTTCGCGAGGTCGTAGATCTTCGCGAAATTCCAGATCGCGGCGCTGTTGACGAAGATGTCGAGGGAGCCGAACGTGTCGGCGGTGTACTGCACGAGCGCTTCAACGTTCTCCTCGTTGCGGACGTCGGCGAAGAAGAACTTCACGCTGTCGCCGAAGCCCTGCGATTCGAACAGAGGCATCGCGGCCTCCTCCTCGACGCGGGAATTCGACGCGACGACGACTTTGGCGCCGCCCTGAAGAAGCCGGAGGGCGATATCGAACCCGAGTCCGGAGGAACCGCCCGTGACGAGGGCGACCTTGCCGCTGACGGAGAACATGTCCGCGAACGGACGCGCTTTGGCGATATAGCCTTCCAGCATGGATTTGTCGCTTGGTTGAAATGCCATAATGATAAACTCCTTTTCCGTTGCAAACCGATTCCCGGGACAAGAACGGTTTTTCTGCGATCATCATAATGGAACGGAGCGGCGATGCGAAATACACAAAAATGAGGAACTTTTCCGGCGAACCCCTACAAAATGACTGGCGGCTGTGATACACTCACGGATGAGGAGGTCACATCCCGATGAAACTGAACGCCGATATTCTGTTTTCCGAGTTGAAAAATCGCTACAACGTTGAAATAAGCGGACCGAAGAGCGAGGAACTCCGCCTTGGGCGGCCGGAGTTTTACCGCGAAGAGGAAAGCGATTTTCTGTCCGACCATCTCTATCTCGCGACGGTCGAACACCTTCCCCAGAGACCCCGTATCCGCGAAAATGCGGTGCTCGTCGTGATCGGCGACGGTTTTGTGCTGAACCACTACCGCGACCGGATGACGGTGCTGCTGATCCGGAACCGGGCCGACTTCTTCGGCGTGTTCCACGCGATCCAGGACATCTTTTCCCGGTACGACGCCTGGGAGGAATCGCTGTATGAGGAACTGCTGCGGGAATGCGATCTGAAAAAGATGGCCGATCTGACCGAACCGCTCTTCGAAAAGCCGCTGTACATCATGGACCGGTCCTTCCGGTTCCTGGCGTCGAGCGGGACGAAGCGCGACAGCGAATGGATGGAAGCGAACAGCCGGAACCTCAGCTCCGCGTCGCTCTCGACGTTCCTGTCCGAATCGGATCTTCTGACGGAAAAGAAGAACGCGATGGTCCTCGATCTCCGCGACAAGCCGGTCCTTTGCGTGAACCTCTTCGACCGCCAGGACCGCTACGAGGGCTGCCTGTGCGTCGATCTGACGGGAGAGACGCTTAAAGGCGGCGAAACGAAGCTGGCGGAGAAGTTCGCGTCGTTCGTCAGCAAGGCGATGGAACGGAATCCGGCCGTGCGCAACGACGGGCGGACGACGATCAAACAGGTCATGCGCGCGCTCGTCAACGAAGAGCCGCTGTCGCGTGCCCAGCGCGTACTCCTGCGCTCCTCCGACAACGCCGCGGCGTATGTCTGCCTGTATATGCGCACGAAGGAGAAGCACCGGACGATCCCGGCGACGTATATCTGCGACATCTTCGAAGAACAGATCCCGGGTTCGAACGCGTTCGCGAAGGAGGACGCGATCGTCGCGTTCGTGAACGTCACCGAAAAGGAAAAGGACCACCGCCTCCGCTTTTCGCGGACGGTCCGGTCGTTCTGTACCCAGATGCGGCTGTCCGCCGGCGTTTCCAACGAGTTCAGCGAGCTGTTCGACGTCCGCATCCATTATCTGCAGGCGCAGTCCGCGCTGGAGGACGGCCTTCTTCTCGCGCCCGACGACGTTCTGTTCTTCTTCTCGAGCTACGCGCTGACGGAGATGGTCATCAATTCGCTCGGCGGCCTGCCGGTCGAGGCGTATTACCCCGAAGGGCTGAAGGCCGTGATCGAGCACGATAAAAACGCGCCCGTCTCGTATCTGGAGACGCTGCGCGTTCTTCTGGAGGAGAACCTGTCCTATACGGCCGCGGCCCAGCGCCTGTTCATCCACCGGTCGACGCTCCTCGACCGGATCGACCGGATCGAAAAGGAGATGGCGATCGACCTGAAGAATTCCGAACAGCGCCTCCAGCTCGAGATCCTTCTTCGCGCGATGGACCTGGAAGCCATCATGCGGAGGCAGTAAAAGGGCCGGAAGAAAAAGCGGCTGAACGAAAAACGCCCCCGCGGATGCGGGAGCGTTTTTGATCGGGCGGGGTCCGTTATTTCGAGCAGGCCTTGAGGTCCGCGTCGATCTCCTCGAGGTGGACGGCAACTTCCGCGGATTCGGGGAAGCTGAGGAGCTTGCGGTAGGTCAGAGCGCCGACGAGCTTCATACGCGGATCGGACGTGGAGCCGGGCGCGTATTTTTCCATGACGGCCTTGCCTTCGGGGGAACGCATGATGTCTTTGATTTTGGAATCGATCGAGAGTGCCATTGGAATACCTCCTGTGGTATGAATCGTGTTAGTGTGTTGCTGCTGTTGAATTCTTTTCCCGAGAATCTGCCCGTATCGTAACGGAAAGCGCGCGGTTTTTCCATCCGCAAAAAAGAGGAACTTCGCGGCCGGAACCCGACGGTTTGTCGGTCGGAAAGATCATCGTTTTTCGATGGCGCAAACGGCCCGGATGTGGTATACTTTCGGTCATGATGAAAAAAACAACGCTGCAAAACGGAATACGCCTGATCCTCGAGCCGCTGCCGTACGTGGAAAGCGCGTCGGTCGGCATCTGGGTCGGCGCCGGCTCCGCGGACGAGACCGCCCGCGAAGCCGGGCTTTCGCATGTGATCGAACACATGCTGTTCAAAGGGACCGAAACGCGGTCCGCGCGCGATATCGCGGCCGATACCGACGCGCTCGGCTCGAACGCGAACGCCTTCACCGGCAAGGAGGCGACGTGCTACTACATCCGCACGCTGTCGTCCCACATCGAGGAATCCGCGGAGATCCTCCTCGACATGTTCCTCCGGTCGACGTTCGATCCCGAGGAGCTGGAACGCGAGAAGAACGTGATCTTCGAGGAGATGAAGATGAGCGAGGATTCCCCCGAGGACCTTGCCCACGACGTCCTGACGCGGATCGTCTTCCGCGGAACGAATCTCGAATCCGACGTCATCGGCACGCGTTCGTCCGTAAAGGCGATCACGCGCGACGACATCCTCGCCTACCGGAAGCGCCAATACAGCCCCGGCAAGATCCTCGTCTCGATCGCCGGCAACTTCGATCCGGACCGCATGACCGCCGTCTTCGCGGACGCGCTCGGCTCGATCGGGGCGCCGGAGGCGGAGCGCCCGGAAACGGTTTCCCGCTACGAGCCGGCCGTCGTCTCGCGCGTCAAGGAGGTCGAGCAGTCGAACATCTGCCTCGGCCTTCCCGCGATCCCGCTCGACGCCGAGCTGTATTACCCGATGCACGTCCTGTCGTCGATCCTCGGCGGCACGATGAGCTCGCGGCTCTTCCAGGAGATCCGCGAGAAGAGGGGGCTCGCCTACAGCGTCTTCACGTCCCTCCAATGCTACCGGAAACACGGCATGTTCGAGATCTACGCCGGCGTCGCCCACGAAAAGGTCGGCGAGGCGGTCTCGGCAATCGCGTCCGTTCTCGGCGGTCTCGACGAACACTTCGTGACGGAGGACGAACTCCGGATCGCGAAGGAACAGCTCAAGGCCGGGATCGTCTACGGACGCGAATCGATCAACAACCGCATGATCGCGAACGGGCGGAACGAGCTTCTGCTCGGACGCGAGATCTCCGCGGAGGAGATCATCCGCCGCACCGACGCCGTCACGCTCGACGCGGTCCGCGAAGCGGCGCGCCTGATCACGGATCCCTCCCGGTACTCCGCCACCTGCGTCGGAGACCGCGAACACCCCCTGCGGGACTATCTCAAATGACGAAATGACTGAAACCGGAACGATACAACTGAACGAACTGAAGCCGGGCGAATCCGGCCGTGTCGGTTCGATCGGCGGAGAGGGCGCTCTCCGCCAGCATCTTCTCGATATGGGCGTGATCCCCGGGGCGGAAGTGACCGTCGTGAAATACGCCCCGATGGGAGACCCGCTCGAGCTCCGGATCCACGGCTACGAGCTGACGATCCGCCTGGACGAAGCGAAACGGATCGGCGTGACACGGATCGGCGCGGCCGAAAAAAGGACCGCGCCGGAGCGGTCCCCGCGGACGGCGATCGACCACCCCGGCCTCGGCGAAGAGGGCAAGTTCCACCCGAAGGGGAGCGGCGACCCGCTTCCCGACGGAACGACGCTGACGTTCGCCCTCGTCGGCAACCAGAACAGCGGCAAAACGACGCTCTTCAACCAGTTCACCGGCTCGAACCAGCACGTCGGCAATTTCCCCGGCGTGACGGTCGACCGGAAGGACGGCGTGATCCGCAACTACCCCGACACGGTCATCACCGACCTGCCGGGCATCTATTCGATGTCGCCGTATTCGAGCGAGGAGATCGTCTCCCGCGATTTCGTCCTGCGCGAAAAGCCGAAGGCGATCATCAACATCGTCGACGTGACGTCGATCGACCGCAGCCTCTTTCTGACGATGCAGCTCCTCGAGCTCGGCATCCCGACGGTCGTCGCGCTGAACATGATGGACGAGATGACCGGAAACGGCGGATCGGTCGACATCAACGCGATGGAGGAGATGCTCGGCGTACCGGTCGTTCCGATCTCCGCGGCGAAGAACCAGGGCGTCGACGAACTTGCCAACCACGCCGTCCACATCGCGAAATACCAGGAAAAGCCCCTCCGCCAGGACTTCTGCGACGTGAATGACCACGGCGGCGCCGTCCACAGGTGCCTCCACGCCGTCATCCATCTGATCGAGGACCACGCGGAGGCCGAAGGCATCCCCGTCCGCTTCGCGGCGAGCAAGCTGATCGAAGGCGACGAACAGATCCTCGCCCAGCTGAAGCTCGAC
>JAEEUO010000077.1 GCA_016286935.1 Bacillota bacterium
GGTGGCGAGCTTTGCGAAGACGTACCGTTCCAGATACCATCCGTGTACCTCGATCCTCCCGAACGGAACGGCGTACTGGGCCACGACGGGATTCGCACGGAGCGCTTCGTTCCGGTAGTCGTTCTCCACGATCTCGATGAACCGCTCCGCGGAATCGCAGTCCAGCACGGTACCCTCATCGTCCTTCCGGTACCGCCTGACAAACTCCGGATCGCCGTCGACCTCTTCGATCGAATAGCGCCACGGTTGCGCGATCGTCGATTTCTCGAGCCACCGGTAATCCTTCTTCACGTTCTCGAACGCCTTTTCCAGGTAGACCGAGACGTCTTTGCCGTATCGGAATTTCACCGCGGGCTCGGCGTTCCGGACAGCTTCTTCGGTGTACGCGCACAGGAAATCGACGAACTCGTCGGCCGTCTTTCCGTCCGTCCATTCGTCGATGTTCCTCGTGTCCAGGAACGTCCCGTTGTCCTGTCCGAAAACGTATTGGCCGTGGAGCGGCACGATCACATACGGCGTTTTCTTTTTCATCTGCGCCAGCGTCGCCCACGGATACTTCTTTTTGAGCTTTTTCAGCGCCTTTTCGTAGTATACGCCGATATCCGTTCCGTATTTGAATCGGACCGGATCGGCCGACGGGTTCCGGTTCAGTTCCTCCTCACGCTTCCGTTCTTCTTCCGCTTCCTGTTCCATGGCGAAGAACTCATCGGAGCTCAGGGCCGTCCACGCCCACACCTCGTCCATGCTGTGGCAGGCCAGCGCCGGCGCGTAGATGAATGTCCCCTCCTTCTCTCCCGGCCCCCGGTCCCATCTGCCGGACGCGAGGCTTCCGTTCATCAGGATGAGAAGGCAGTATTGTTCGCTTTTCGGCAGGTCTCCGTCCGCGAGGGAGCGGAAGCCCTTGAACGTAACCATGTGAACACCGTCGCCTTCGGGCCCGAGGTCGATGAAACCGATCTCTTCGTCCTCCAGGCAGTTCGCCAGATCGTAGCGCTCAAGCGAGTGCCACTTCGCCACGTCGGACACGTCCACCGAATCGGCCGTCCCCCGGATAAAGTGTCCGGATACGCTCTTCTTGTCACGGTAATCGTTCGGAGACCATGATCCCGCCGTATACCGGCCGTCCTTCAGCTCAAGAAGGCAGAATTCGCCGTACTGGGGCATATCCCCGGCTTTCACGTCGTGGAATTCGTTGAAAGAGATCGTCAGTTTCTTATAGTCGCATTTGAACATCGTTTTTGTCCTTTTCTCATTGTATATCATACCACGAAAACACGGATCAGGAAACCGCCGAATAAAAAACGGACACCCGCGAAGGGTGTCCGTTATTTTGGCGGAGAAGGAGAGATTCGAACTCTCGAAACCGGGTATGGTTTACACGATTTCCAATCGTGCGCCCTCGACCAAGCTAGGCGACTTCTCCAAAGCCGCTCATTTCGAGCGGTATTACTTTATCACATCGGCCGCGTGAATGCAAGCACTAAATTTACCCCGGAGGCGCGGACGCGCCGCCATCGGGGACCGCGTTACCGGAGCGAACCGCGCACCGCGTCCGGCATCGCGCCGATGTCGCAGACGTCGGGGTGGCGGACATCCTTCCGGTCGAGTCCGACGAGGCCGGCGGGAACGGGAACGCGCGTCGCCTCGGCGAGAGCCGTCAGGGCGGCGAATCCGTTTTCGCGCTCCGGAAGGCCGATCGCGGCCGAAACGGCCTCGGCGAATTTGTAGGGGCTCGCGGTCGACACGATCACGGTCGGCGTTTCATCGCCCGTCTCCGCGCGGTAGGCGCCGTAAACGGCGGCGGCGACAGCGGTGTGGGTGTCCATCAGGTACGCGTGCTCCTCCCAGTAGCGGCGGATCGCAGCTTCCGCTTCGTCCGTCTCCGCGTATCCCGCGGCGAAATCGGCGAGGCCTTCGCGGATCGTTTCCGGGACCTCGTAGCGTTTTTCCGTCTCGAGCGCGGTCATCAGGCGGCGGATCTCCGCGCCGTCACGACCCGAAAGATGGTACAGGAGCCGCTCGAGGTTCGAGCTGATCAGAATGTCCATCGAGGGGCTCTCCGTCACGTGGAACGGCCGCTCCGCGATATCGTAGACGCCCGTGTTGAGGAAGTCCGTGAGGACCTTGTTCTCATTCGAGGCGCAGATGAACTTCCGGACCGGGAGGCCGAGCTGCTTCGCGTACCAGCCGGCGAGGATGTTGCCGAAGTTGCCCGTCGGAACGGCGAAGTTCACGGGATCGCCGGCGTGGATCGCGCCCTGCTTGACGAGCTGGACGTACGCCCAGACGTAGTAGACGACCTGGGGCACGAGGCGGCCGATGTTGATCGAATTCGCCGAGCTGAACTTATACCCCTTCCCCGCGAGTTCCTCCGCAAAGGCGGGATCGGTGAAGATCTTCTTCACGCCGGTCTGCGCGTCGTCGAAATTGCCGCGGATGCCGAAGACGTGGGTGTTCGCGCCGGTCTGGGTGATCATCTGGCGCTTCTGGACCTCGGATACGCCCTGCTCGGGGTAGAAGACGCAGATCTCCGTTCCCGGAACGTCCGCGAATCCTTCGAGCGCTGCCTTGCCCGTATCGCCGCTCGTCGCCGTGAGGATGCAGATCCGGGCGGTCTCGCCCTTCATCGCGACGGCCTCGCGCAGGAGATACGGCAGGATCGACAGCGCCATGTCCTTGAAGGCGGCCGTACGGCCGTGGTACAGTTCCAGGAAGAACGCGTCCCCCGCCTTCCGCACGGGCGCGATCTCCGGGGCGCTGAACTTTCCGCTCTCGTACGCTCCCTTGACGCATCGTTCGATCGCGTTCGCGTTGAGATCCGTCAGAAGCGCGGGAAGAAGCTTCCGCGCGAGATCCGGATAGGTCATTTCCGAGAAAAGCGTCAAAAGCGACGGCTTGATGAACGGAGACGGGATCCGCTCCGGAACGTACAGCCCCTTATCCTCCGCGATGCCGCGGATGACGGCTTCTGACGCCGTGACTCTGTTCTGACTTCCTCTTGTGCTTTCGTAACGCATGATTGCCGCCCCCTATGAAATGATGGGCAAATTGTAACGCAACCGGCGGGGGATTGTCAATTCCGCCGGTCACTCGATCACGATGACGTCCCGCAAAACGTAATGGAACGACGGCGCCGAGGCGTTCCGGTTCTCCGGGAATTCCGTATTGAGATCCCAGACGTCGCTCGGGTTGTCCGGATCGACGCCCACGTAGTTTCCCTTGAACACGTGGCACTTTCCGGCCACGATCTCTTCGACGGTCCTGCGGATCAATTCTTCGCTGCCCGCCGGCGCGATCGCGCGGTTCAGTTCCAGCATCTTGACCCAGCCCTCGCGGAAGCCGGCGCCGATGTCGTTTCCGTGGACGTTTCCGGATACGACGGCCTCGATGCGCTTATCGGAGAGGACCGCGCCGACCGCGCCGCGGATGTACGGCGACCAATCGAACCGCGTCCCGATCAGGGACGCCGTCGGCGCGACGTCGATCATATCCTGGTTGTATCCGACGTGATAGACGGGGTGATTCGTCTTCGCGTTCTCACACTCCATGGCGGGACCGATCGTGTCGGAATCCTGGGCGATGATGACGCAGCCCTCTTCGATGAACTCCGCCGCGTACTCCTTTTCCAGCATGTAGCTCGTCCAGGTGTACGTGTATTTGACGCGCATACGGGCGGTCGGGCAGATCTCCCTCGCACCGAGGAAGAACGCGGTATAGCCGGAGATGCACTCCGCGTACGGATACGTGCCGACGTAGCCGATCCACGCCTCTTCCGGCGTGATCTCACCGTCGTCGATCAGTTCCTGGAGCTTAAGGCCCGCGATCATGCCCGCGACGTAGCGGCCCTGGTAGATCTCGCCCATAAACGTGTGGTAGTTCGCCCGCACCGGTTCCGTGTTCGCGTTGTCGCACGTCGCCTGGCAGAACTGGACGTCCGGGAATTCGGCCGCGATCGCCTTGGCGGTCTCGCCGTAGCCGAAGCTGTTCGTAAAGATGATGTTGCAGCCCTGGCCGCACAGCTCGCGCAAAACGGTCGCCGCCTCCTCGTAGGGCACGTTGCTCTTCAAAAGGACCTCGACCTGATCGCCGTATTCCAGCTCCATCTCCTCCATCGCGCGGATGAAGTTGGCGCTGTAGGGCGTGCTTTCGTCTCCGATGAGCACGAAGCCGACGCGGGCGTGGTCCTTTCCGCGCGCGAGCGCGTCGGAGATGAGGTGGTACCCGAAAAACAGTGCGATGCAGACCGCGCAGACGAGAATGACCCAGCCGATCTTCGCTTTTTCCTTACCCATTCGTCTGTCCCTCCCCGTTTTTCGCTTCCGTTTTCGGCTCCGCATAGAGCGATTCCACGTCGATCTCTCCGCTTTCGATGGCGTTCAGAAAATCATCCAGGAGCTCCGGATCGAACTGTGTGCCGCGGCCGTTGCGAAGCTCGTTCAGCACGTCGGCGAACGGCAGCCGCTTCCGGTAGACGCGGTTCGCGGTCATCGCGTCGAACGCATCCGCGACCGCGATGATCCGCCCGTAGAGCGGGATATCCCTGCCCTTCAGGCCGTCCGGGTAGCCTTTGCCGTCATACCGCTCGTGATGGTATCGCGCACCCTCGACGACGTGGTCGATCAGGGTGAAGTCCTTGAGGATCTCCGCCCCGTTCGTGACGTGGGTCTTCATGATCGCGTACTCTTCGTCGGTAAGCCGGTCCGGTTTGTTCAGAATGGAGTCCGGGATGCCGATCTTGCCGATGTCGTGGAGCAGCGCCGCCTTGCGCAGGTTTTCCTGTTCCTCCTCGGAGAAGCCGAACCGTTTCGCGATGAGCACGGAGTACTCGGAAACGCGCTGGGAATGCTTGCTCGTCAGGAGGTCCTTGGCGTCGACGGTGCGCGCGATCGCGAGGATCGTTTCGTTCCCCATCTGGACCTGCTTCAACGCCAGCGCCAGCCGCTCCTGCTGGATCGCGATCGTCTGCTGAACGCTGATGCGCGTGATGAACCAGGTGAGCCAGCCGATGAAGAGGCCGCCGACGATGATGAGATAGACGGGGAACCAGCTGTTATCCTGGATCGACTTTTCCTTGACGAAGCCGTAGGTGCTCTCCTCCCAGATGCGGCCGTTCTCGTTGAGGATGGCCAGGTGGAACGTGTATTCGCCGGACGGGATGTTCTTGTAGACGACGCCCGCCAGCTCGCTCAGCGGGACGGTCCGGTAGGCGGTGTCAAAGCCCTCGAGAAAGTAAGAGATCTTCGGGTCCTCGGACGTATAGTTGACGATCTCCGGAATGAATTCGATCGTTTCGACGTCGCGGCCGATCGTGAGGCCGGAGCCTCTTTCGATCGGGACGGCGCGTCCGTCCAGACGGATCTCCGACACCGTCAGCCGGTACGACCGCTTCTCGGACCGGTAGGTGTCCAGATTCATCAGGACGACGCCGCGGTCGGTGGAGAGGAACAGCCGGTTGAACTCGGTCAGCGCGTTCCGGGCGTTCTCCGTCAGAGAGCCCTGGAGGCCGGACCTGAAGTTCAGGAGCGTATAGTCGAAACGGCCGCCGGACAGCATCGCTTCCCGGTTCACGACGTGGATGCCGGCGCTTCCGAGAACGAAGACCGTGCTGTCATCCTGGACGATGTCATAATTGTCGGAATACGGGAAGCCGGAGATCGGCGTGATCCGGTCGCCCTCCATATAGCAGAGCCCGTTGCCCGTGACGAGGAAAAGGCCGCTGCCCTTCGCGTCGGGAACGATGCGCCGGACGACGCCGGACGTCAGGCCGTCCGCCTTGGTCAGCTGTTCCCGGACGTCCCCGTCCCGGACGACGACGATCCCGTTTCCGTCCGTTCCCAGAAGCAGGCTGCCGTCGGGATGCTCGCAGATCGAAAGGATGTTCGATTTTTCCAGCCCTCCTCCGGAGAGGATGGTCATGCCGCCGTCCGGCAGGATGACGGCGAACCCGCGATCCGTGCCGGCCGCGATCGTGCCGTCCGACAGCTCCGCCAGAACCGTGACGTCGCTGTTGATCCCGTACATATCGCGATAGATCTGGATCTCGCCGATATGGGAACGGCGGATCAGTCCCTGTCCGAGCGTCGCGATCCAGAGGCGGCTGGAGG
>JAEEUO010000078.1 GCA_016286935.1 Bacillota bacterium
AGCCCGCTGAAGTTCTTCAAGGGCATGGTCCCGGCAATGATCATGGCCTTTTCCTCCGCCTCCTCCGTCGGCACCCTGCCGCTGAATCTGGAGTGCAGCGAGAAGCTCGGCGCGGACAAGGACGTCTCCTCCTTCGTTCTTCCGCTGGGCGCCACGATCAACATGGACGGCACCGCCATCTACCAGGGCGTCTGCGCCATCTTCATCGCTTCCTGTTTCGGCATTGATCTTACGTTTTCTCAGATGCTCACCATCGTTCTGACCGCCACGCTTGCCTCTATCGGAACGGCGGGCGTGCCCGGCGCGGGCATGATCATGCTGGCCATGGTGCTGCAGAGCGTCGGTCTCCCGATCGAAGGCATCGCGCTGGTCGCCGGCATCGACCGCATCTTCGACATGGGCCGCACGACGGTCAACATCACCGGCGACGCGTCCTGCGCGATCATCGTCTCCGAACGCGAACGCCGCAAGGCCGCGAAGAAGGCCGCCGCCAACTGACCGGACCGAAAGAACCGGTAAAAAAACCTCCCGTCCGCGAAGACGCGGGCGGGAGGCGTTTTTTTTGTACGGGCGGAGTTCCTGCGTTACAGGCGCTTCTCGTACGCGAGGCGCTCCGTGCCGTCGATCACCATGTGGACGATGCCGCAGTAGGTGAAGCCGGATCCGAGGAACTTGCGCTGCATGACGAGGTTATCGCGGTGGGTGTCGACGCGGAGGAAGCGGACGGGCTCGTCTGGCGTTGCGGGGGTGCCGTCCGGACCGTCCGGAAGCTGGCCCGCGAGGAAGCGGCTCGGATGGGCCTCTGCAAACCCGCGCGCGATGTCGAAGACGCCGCGCACCGTTCCGTCGCTCGCGAGGGCGTGGATCGTCATATAGGGCTCGTCGGAGAGCCATCCGCCGCCTTCGATCTTCGCGTACATCGGATCGGGGCCGAAGCGGACGACGAACGTTCCGCAGACCTCGCGCTTTCCGTCCTCCGTTTCGCGTTCGACGACGTAGCAGTCGCGTCCGCGGATCGATCGTACGACCTCGTCCGGCGTCGGGCGGTTCTGGCCCCACTGGTTCGGGTTGCCGTTTTTGCGCATGAAATCGCGCGCCGCCGCGAAGACGCGCAGGAGCTCATCCAGATCGCCCGCCTCCGCAAGGCGGATCGTCAGGCCGCTTTCCGCGGCAAACACGCCGGCGCTCACGGCTTCAGAGACTTCAGCGTTTCGAGCGCGGCGAGGTCGGACGCCTGGACGCGGATCCCGCATTTGTATTCCGTTCCGTCGGGATAACGGACGGCGACGGCGATCTCCTGGCCTTCCTCGAAGCCCTTCGCGCGGACGCCCTGGATGAAGGGCGGCAGCTTCGGATGGGCCTGGGAGATCGAATCGAGCGCGCCTTTCAGCGTCATCATCTGAGAAAAGTCCATGGTTCGGGTCTCACTTTCTGTATGGCTATGGGGTTCGGGTTGCTTATTTCGGGAGGGTGACCGTGAAGACGGAGCCCTTGCCGGGCTCGGAATCGACGTCGATCGTCCCGTTGTAGAGATCGACGATCTTCTTCACGACCGCGAGACCGATGCCGTTGCCCTCGGTCGCGTGGGAGGTGTCGCCCTGGTAGAATTTGTCGAAGATGTGTTTTTTCGTGGCGTCGTCCATGCCGATGCCCGTATCGCGGACCGAGCAGATGACGTGGGCGGCGTTCTCGCGGAGCGACACGCCGAGCGTTCCGCCGTCCCTGCTGAACTTGATCGCGTTGTCGAGGAGGTTGATCCAGATCTGGTTCAGAAGATCCGCGTTCGCGGTGAACGGCAGGCGGTCCGGGATGTCGATGTCCGGCTCGAGGTTCTTCGCGCTCCATTTCGGCTCGAGCATGAGGACCGTCCGGCGGAGCTGCTCCGCGAGGTCGTACTCGGCCTTTTCCGTCGCGATCGTCTGGTTTTCGATCTTCGTCAGGTTCAGGACGTTCGTCGCGAGGGCGGAGAGCCGCTCGGATTCATGGACGATGATCGCGAGGTATTCCTTCTGTTCCTCCTCCGTCAGGCCGCCTTTTTGAAGAAGCTTCGCGAAGCCGCGCATCGAGTTGATCGGCGTCTTGAATTCGTGGCTGAAGTTGTGGACGAAATCGGACCGGAGGATCTCCGTGTTGCCGAGCTCCTCGGCCATTTTGTTGAAGCTGTCCTGGAGCTCGTAGAATTCATACGGGAGCGCGGGATTCGTGAAGGAGACGCGCACGGAAAAGTCGCCCGAGGCGAGCCGGTCCATCGCGCGGATCACCGTCCGGAACGGCCGGAGCGGAGCGTCCGAAACGTAGTGCGCGAAGATCAGGCCGATCACGACGCTCGAGAACATGAGGAACAGGACGACGACGAACATCGCGCGGGAGGAGAGGACGGTCGTTCCGTCGTCCGCGACGAAGACGCCGGCCTTGTAGAGCACGAACGTCAGAAGGACGCCGAGGGTGATGGCGATGACGAGCACGAAGAACACGACCATCGAGAACGTGAACGTCATGTCCCACATGCGGCTCTTTTCGGGAGCCTTTTTTGATTCGGTGAACGAGAGGTTGCGGCGCTTCATTGGACTTTCTTCACGGCCTTGTAGCCGAGCCCGCGGACGGTCACGATCTCAAATTCGGGCCACAGATCGAAGCGCTTGCGGAGGCGGTTGATGTGGACGTTGATCGTGTAGTCCGTCGTATCGGATTCCATGCCCCAGATCTCGTCCATGAGCTGGTCGCGGGTGAAGATCTTGTCGGGGGAGGAGAGCAGCTTGTAGAGAAGATAGAATTCCTTCGGCGGGAGCGTCTGACTTTCGGTGCCCTTCGTCACGGTCAGGGCGTCGTAGTCGATCGTCACGTCGCCGATCTTGATGACCTTGTCGCTCGCGGACCGGGCGCGGCGGAGGAGGGCCTTGATGCGGAGGAGCATCTCCTCGGTGTCGACCGGCTTCGTCATATAGTCGTCCGTTCCCGCGAGGAAGCCCTGGCGCTTGTCGGCGGGCAGATCGCGCGCCGTCACCATCAGGATCGGGGTCGTGATCCCCGCGTCGCGGAGGTCCTTCGTAAACGTCAGGCCGTCCATCCGCGGCATCATGATATCGAGCACGATCAGATCGATGTGCTGTTCGTCGAGGATGTCCATCGCTTTTTCGCCGTCCTCGGCCGTAAAGACCGTATAGCCTTCCTTTTCGAGAACGACCTGTTCGAGCTTGCGGGCGGACGGATCGTCTTCCGCGATGAGGATGTGGAACATACGTGTACCTCCTTTGGATCTCTGGTATCAGTATACCACAAAACATAACGCGAACATCAACGCCCGCGAAAAAGCGCGCGTCGTTTACGTTTTGTTTCTAAACGCAGGGTATCGTAAAGGCAAACCCAATGATTCCGGATAACAGGAAAGAAGGCGAACGGAAATGCGATTTCGTGCATGGCTCAGTCAATTCATGGAAGGACGGTACGGACAGGACAACCTGTCGCGGTTCCTTCTTCCGTTCGGTTTCGTAACGTTCCTCATCGGATACATCCTCGTCCGGAAGATCGACGCGGGCTTCTTCCGCTTCTTCGGCGTTGTTCTCTACTATCTCGGAACGGTCGCGATCTTCTGGAACCTCTTCCGCACGTGGTCGCGCAACCACGCCGCCAGGCGCCGCGAAAACGAGAGATTCCTCTCCCTGAAACAGAGGCTGTTCAGCGGGACGAAGCGCGATTACCGCAACTACCGCTACTTCAGCTGCCCGTCCTGCAAGACGATGGTCCGCGTGCCGAAGGGAAAGGGCAACATCCGCATCACATGCCCGAACTGCCGCGAAACGTTCCTCCGGAAGAGCTGAACCGGCCGGACGACAGGACCGCAGAATCATGTTCGGATACGTTCTCGCCAATACAACCGAATTGAACGAAGACGAGCTCGCAAGATACAGATCCTGTTATTGCGGGCTTTGTCATACGATCGGCGAGCGCTACGGCTCGCTTGAGCGCGTCGCGCTGACGTACGATATGACGTTCCTGATCCTCGTTCTGTCGTCGCTGTACGAGCCTGAGGAGACGGAAGGCGAGGGTCATTGTATCGTCCACCCGCTGAAGAAGCACCGCTGGATGCGGAACGCGATCACCGACTACGCGGCCGACATGAACGTCTACCTCGCGTACTACAACGCGCTCGACGACGCGGTGGACGAGGGGAGCTGGAAGGGAACGATGGGGATCCGTCTGTTCCGCAGCCACGCCGAGCGGATCGAACAGCTGTATCCGCGCCAGTGCGAGGTGATCCGCAACGAGCTCGCACTGATGAACGAACTCGAAAAACAGAACGAGGAGCCGGCGGTCAAGGCGGACAGGCTCGCGAACAGCTTCGGCCGCCTGCTCGGCGAACTCTTCGTCTGGAAGGAAGACCGCTGGGAACCGGGACTCCGCGCGATGGCGGAGGCGCTCGGCCGCTACATCTACATGGCCGACGCGTTCACGGATCTCGAGCACGACGTGAAGAAGGGAACGTACAACCCGCTCCTGACGATGCACGATATGGCCGAGGGCGTCGGCGAGAAGAACAGCGAATACTTCGTCTCGTTCGACATCCCGTCGCGGAGCATCCTCACGATGCACGTCGCCGCGGCCGCCGAAGAACTCGAAAAACTGCCGCTGGAACGCGACCTGCCGATCCTCCGCAACATCCTCTATTCGGGGATCTGGGCGCGCATCAACGCCGCCGCGGACGAGCGGGCGAAGAAGGCGGGAAAGGAAAAGAAGAACGATGGATCCGTATGAAATCCTGGGGCTTTCGCCCGGCGCGTCGGATGACGAGGTGAAAAAAGCATATCGCGCGCTGGCGAAGAAGTATCATCCGGACGCCAATCCGGGCGATAAGGTCGCGGAGCAGAAGATGAAGGACATCAACGCCGCGTACGATATGATCATCAACAAGAAATACCGGCCCCAGTCCTCGAATCCCTTCACGGGCGGCGGCCAGAGCCAGTCCTACTACGGCTCGTCGCAGACCGGCCAGGGCCCGCAGCAGACGTACGCCGAATACGACGAGGATCCGTTCGATTTCTCGAGCTTCGGCTTCGGACCGTTCAGCGCGTTCTTCTACGGCGACCAGAGCGGCCAGTCCGCCTACAACGCGAATCCGTACGGCTCCGGCGCGGGCGATACGCAGGACCTCGCAAGGGCGCGGGAGCGCATCCTCGCGCGCGATTACGTCGGCGCCCTCCGGATCCTCGGTTCGATCCGGCTCGTCGACCGCAACGCGCGGTGGTACTACTACAGCGCGATCGCGAACGAAGGCGCCGGGAACCGCATCCAGGCCCGTCAGGACGCCGCGAAGGCCGTCCAGATCGAGCCGGGCAATTCCGAATACCAGACGCTCTACCGCCAGCTCAACGGCCAGAGCCAGACCTACAACCAGACGAGCCACGGGTACCGCGCCCCCGCGTTCGGCCTCGGCGGCATCTGCCTGACGTGGTTCATCACGAACCTCCTGTGCAGGATGATGGGCGGCGCGGGCGTCAGCGTCATCCCGTTCCTGTGCTGCTGCTAACGAAAAGGAGTAAGGATTATGTCTAAGATCATCGGCATCGACCTCGGTACAACGAATTCCTGCGTAGCCGTTCTGGAAGGCGGCGATCCCGTCGTCATCCCGACACCGGAGGGCGCGCGGACGACGCCGTCCGTCGTTGCCTTTACGAAGACGGGCGACCGGCTCGTCGGCGCGACCGCGAAACGCCAGGCCGTCACGAATCCGACGCGCACGATCTCCTCGATCAAGCGCGAGATGGGCAGCGACTACCGCGTCAACATCGACGGCAAATCGCTCTCGCCCCAGGAGATCTCCGCGATGATCCTCGGAAAGCTGAAGCAGGACGCGGAGAGCTATCTCGGCGAAACGGTGACCGACGCCGTCATCACCGTCCCCGCGTACTTCACCGACTCCCAGCGTCAGGCGACGAAGGACGCCGGCAAGATCGCCGGCCTCAACGTCAAGCGCATCATCAACGAGCCGACCGCGGCCGCCGTCGCGTACGGCGTGAACAAGGAACAGCCCCAGAAGATCATGGTCTACGA
>JAEEUO010000079.1 GCA_016286935.1 Bacillota bacterium
GGCCTTCAGCCGCTCCGTGTTTTCGCCCGAGAGGTTGAGGATATCCTCGGGCCGGTCGATGTATTTCGCGATCAAGAGATCGCGGTAGTGTTCCATCCAGTCGCGCAGGAGCTGGCGGACGTCCTTGCCGTCGTCGAGAACGCGCGAGAGAAGCTTCAGCCCCTCCGCCGTCTCGCCCCTCGTCACGCGGTCGGTCAGTTCGATGAAGACCTCCTCCCCGGACGTTCCGAGCAGGTCGAGGACCTCCTTGCGGGAGATCGACTTATCGCCGCCGGAGAGGCACTGGTCGAGGAGCGAGAGCGCGTCGCGCACCGATCCGTCCGCGTTCGCCGCGATCAGGCCGAGCGCCGCTTCGGAGATCTTGACGCCGAGTTTCGCGCAGATCTTCCGCAGCCCTTCGCGCATCTTCTGTTCGGAAACGCGGCGGAAATCGAGGCGCAGGCACCGCGACAGGATCGTCTGGGGGATGCGCTGGGGCTCCGTCGACGCGAGGATGAAGACGACGCCCGCGGGAGGCTCCTCCAGCGTCTTCAGGAGCGCGTTGAACGCCTCCGTCGTCAGCATGTGGACTTCGTCGATGATGTAGACCTTGTACGGGCCGACGGCGGGCGGATACTTCACGCTCTCGCGGAGCTCGCGGATGTTGTCGACGCCGTTGTTCGACGCCGCGTCGATCTCGATCACGTCGATGTACGTTCCGGCCGCGATGGACTTGCAGGCCTCGCATTCGCCGCAGGGCCGTTCGCCCTCGCCCGTGCAGTTCAGGCCCTTCGCCAGAAGCCGCGCCGTCGTCGTCTTGCCCGTTCCGCGCGTTCCGCAGAACAGATAGGCGTGGCTGACCGTTCCGGTCGCGAGCTGGTTCCGGAGGATCCGGACGATATGGTCCTGGCCGAGCATCTCGTCGAACGTCTCGGGGCGGAATGTCCTGTAGAGGGCCTGGTGCATCGTGTTCCTTTCGTCGGGCGCAAAGGCCGAAACTTCACAACTACCCGGTTCAGGGACCAGGCTTGTCTGTGGCGCACGGGTCATTCCGCTTAGAGCTGCTTGGTTCCCCACCTGACTCGATTCACGGCGATCCGTCGCACAGGACCCGGTCCCTGAACCGGGCAGTATTTAACTATGATATTATACGTTGTTCAATGGGCCGTTGTCAAACGAAACCGCGTTATTCCGCGCCCTCCCGCGTGAAGACGACCTCGCCGTCGATCATCGTCAGATCGACCTGGACTTTATAGAGATCCGTCTTCGGCATCGCGAGGATGTCGCGGTCGCAGACGATCATATCGGCGAGCTTGCCGACCTCGAGCGAACCCTTGATGTCCTCCTCGTAGGAGCCGTACGCGCCGTAGAGCGTCGCGATGCGGATCGCCTCAAGGACGGAGACGCACTGTTTCTGGTTGCAGACGACGTTGCCGTGGACGCGGTCGATGCGGTTGACGCAGCCGTCGATCGCCTCGAATCCGTACGGGCCGGACGGGGCGTCGGATTGAAGCGACGGCTTCAGGCCCGCGTCGAGCATCGAGCGGAGCGCGCCGAAGTAGTCGTTGCGCTTGCCGTAGAACCGCTCGTAGTTCACTCCGTTCTTCGCGGGGATGCCGGCGTTGACGGACGGGCAGATGTTCATCTTCGCCATCCGGTCGATGAGGTCCTGGTCGGTCAGCGTGCAGTGTTCGATGCGGTGGCGGCGCGCCTTGAACGCTTCCTTGTCCGGATCCTCCGCGAACGCCTTCTCGTAGCCCTTGACCATGTACTCGACCGCGCCGTCGCCGATCGCGTGGGCAGACGCCTGGAGCTCGTGGCGGTTCAGGAGGCAGATGTAATCGGCGACCTCATCCTCCTCCCACGCCTTCTCGCGGCGCATGTCCGGGTTGTGGTCGTACGGTTCGCGCGTGTAGCACGACGGGCCCGCCGAGCCGCCGTCGATCATGAACTTCGACGTTCCGAGGCGGAAGTATTCGTTGCCGAGGCCGGTCAGGAAGCCGAGGGCCATCAGATGGTCGTTGTCGTCCTTCGAGAACGGCTTGCCGTAGACGCTGTGGAGCGCCATATAGACGCGCGGCTTGAACACGCGCTCGTTGGCGAGCTTCTGCATCGCGTGGTAGCACGGCTTGTCGAACGCGCCCATGTCGTGGATCGACGTCAGGCCCTTCGCGATCCACTGGTCGTTCGCGATCTCGACGGCGAGGCGCATATCCTTCGGCGTATACGCGACCTTCGACCAGAGCAGGAAGCTCGTCACGCCGAAGAAGCGGCCGGTCAGCTTTCCGTCCTTGACCTCGACGTCTCCCGGCGGGAACTTCTTCGCGTCCTCGGCCGTATACACGCCGATCGTGTTGAACGCGAGCGTGTTGTACATCGACATGTGGCCGGAGCCCTCCTGGCACTGGAGCGGGTTATCGGGCGCCCACGCGTCGAGTTCCTCCAGCGTCGGATCGCGGTTTTCCTTCAGGTTCGGCACCTCGTAGCCCCACATCGAGATCCATTCGCCCGGCTTCTTGACCTTCTTCGCTTCGTCGACCCAGTGTTTGATGTCGGCGAGGGAGGCGATGTCCGGCCCGAAGAGGCTGATGATCGGGGAGTCGGCGCGTTTGTTGAGCATGCCGACGAGGAACGGGTGGATATGAGAGTCGATGATGCCGGGCATCAGCGTACGGCCCTTGAGGTCGTAGACCTTCGTCTTTTCGTCGATGATCTTTTCGAGATCTTCGTTCGAGCCGACGAAGACGATCTTGTTGCCTTTGATGCCGACGGCTTCCGCGATCGAGTCGTCCGGATCGACGGTGATGACGCTGCCGTTCTTGAAGGCGATGTCGACGTAGGAGAAATCAAAATTCATTTCGGTACCTCTCGTTTTTCGGTGCAGGGGGATACGGATGAAAACAAAAACGCTTTTACAGGTTTATTGTAGCAGATTCGCGGGCGTCTTTCCACGGAGAATTGTACGCCCGGCGGCCGATAAAGAACGGACCGTCAGCGGCACATTTCCTCGAACTCGGCTTCGGTGAGGATCCGGACGCCGAGTTCTTTCGCTTTCGTGAGCTTCGAGCCGGCCGCTTCGCCCGCGAGGACGTAATCGGTCTTCTTCGAGACGGAGCCGGACGTTTTGCCGCCGAAGCCTTCGATGATCGCGGACGCCTCGTCGCGCGTGTATTTTTCGAGCGTGCCGGTCAGGACGAACGTCTTGCCGGCAAACGCCTCCTTCAGCGTCGGGCCCTCCTCCTTCGCCTCCATCGAGACGCCGGCCGCCGCGAGATCCTCCAGAAGCCGCGCGTTCGCGGGACGGACGAACCAGTCGCGGATCGACGCCGCCATCTTCTCGCCGACGTCCGGGATCGCCGTCAGTTCCTCGGCCGACGCCGCCCGGAGCGCGTCCATCGTCCGGAAGCGCGTCGCGAGGACCTTCGCCGCCTTCGTTCCGACGAGGGGGATGCCGAGCGCGGACAGGAGCCGCGTCAGGCCGGCCTCCTTCGACCGTTCGATCGCGCCGATCAGGTTGTCCGCCGACTTTTCGCCGTAGCCCTCGAGCACGGCGATCTCCTCGCGCGTCAGATGGTAGAGGTCCGCCGGCGTCGCGACGAGGCCGACGTCCGACAGCGTCAGAACGAGCGATTCGCCGAGGCCGTCGATGTCCATCGCCTCGCGGGAGACGAAGTGGATCAGATTGCGCACGTTCTGGGCGGGGCAGCCCTCCTTGTTCGGGCAGCGCCACGCCGCCTCGCCCTCGAGCCGCACGAGCTTCGCGCCGCACGACGGGCAGAGCAGCGGCATCGTAAAGTCGCGCTCCTCGCCCGTCCGTTTCTCGAACAGGACGCGCACGACCTCGGGGATGACCTCGCCGGCTTTGTGGATCAGGACGCGGTCGCCGATCTTCAGGCCTTTTTCTTTGATGTAATCTTCGTTGTGGAGCGTCGCGTAGGAGATCAGAGAGCCCGCGACGCGGACAGGCTCGAACGCCGCCTTCGGGGTGATGACGCCCGTCCGGCCGACCTGGACGAGGATGTCGGTCACGACGGTCTCCTTCTCCTCGGCCTTGAATTTATAGGCGATCGCCCAGCGCGGGCTCTTCTCCTTTTCGCCCAGCTCGCGGCGCTGGCCGAGGTCGTCGACCTTGACGACCATCCCGTCGGTATCGTAATCGAGCGTGTGGCGCTTTTCGTCCCAGACGTCGATCATGTTCATGATGTCGCCGATCGTCTTCGCGGGGGTATGCTCGACGACGCGGAAGCCGGTCCGCTCGAGCCATTCGAGCGATTCGACGTGGGTCGCGAATTCAAGGCCGGGCGCGTACTGGACGTTGAAGATCCAGATCGAGAGGCTCCGCGAGCCGGTCACGGCCGGATCCATCTGGCGGAGCGAGCCCGCGGCCGCGTTGCGCGGATTCGCGAAGATCTTTCCGCCGGCGATCTCCTGTTCGCGGTTGAGCTGGAGGAACGATTCCTTCGGCATATACACCTCGCCGCGGACGTCGAGCTCGCCCGTGTACGCGATCGTCTTCGGGATGTCGCGGATCGTGCGCAGGTTCTCGGTCACGTCCTCGCCCGTCACGCCGTCGCCGCGCGTCGCCCCGCGGACGAACGAGCCTCCGCGGTATTCGAGCACGACCGACAGGCCGTCGATCTTCGGTTCGAGGTCGTACGACAGCTTCGACGGATCCGCCACGCTCTTCCGCGTCCGTTCGTCGAACGCCGCGAGATCGGCGCGGTCGTAGGAGTTGTCGAGCGAGATCACGGGCACGCGGTGGACGACGGGCGCGAAGGACGACTGTTTTCCGCCGGCCGTATCGGACGCGGAGCGGTTCTCCGCGGAAGGCGCCGCGCCGCCGACGTGGCTCGTCGGGGAGTTTTCGTGCTTGAACATCGGGTACTCGGCCTCGAGCCTCTCGAGTTCCTTCAGCGCGAAGTCGTATTCCTGGTCGGACATGACCGGCGCGTCGAGCACGTAGTAAAGCCGGCTCGCCTCGAGAAGGCGCGCGGTCAGTTCGTCTATCCTTTTTTGAGCTTCAAGTAGATCCATTGCGATCCTCCGAAAGAATTCAGGCGCGAGCCGTGTTTTGCGAAACATATTCCCGCATGCTAGCCGAGTTTTTTGAGCGGCGCGACGGAAAGCGCGAGCTTCTTCACGCCGGCGTCGTCGAACATGACGCGCGCCATCCCCGATCCGACCTCGAGTATCGTACCGGCGCCGAATTTCGTGTGTTCGACGCGGTCGCCGACGGCGAGGTCGGACTCCTTCACGGTCTGCCTCGCGGGCTGGGGCGCGCGGGCAAACGGCGATTCGTAGCGGGCCTTCGCGGCCGTGTCCCACGTAAAGCTTTCGGTGCGGTCTGTAACGCGCGCGTAGGGGTCGTAGCGCTTGCCGCGGTCGATGGCCGACCCTTCGAGCAGGGACTGGTCGACCTCGCGCAGGAACTGGGATTCGCGCATATAGCTTGAACTGCCGTAGATCGTGCGCCTCTCCGCGCTCGTCAGGTAGAGGCGGGCCATCGCGCGCGTCATGCCGACGTAGCAGAGCCGCCGCTCCTCCTCAATCCCCTCGGGCCGTTCGTTGACGCGGAATCCGGGGAACAGGCCGTCGTCGAGGCCGACAAGGAAAACGACCGGGAATTCGAGGCCCTTCGCGGTGTGGAGCGTCATCAGCGAGACGGCGTCCTGCGCCGCTTCGCCGCCCTCCTCGTCGCCGGCGTTTTTGCCGGGCTCGAGCGATTTTCCTTCGAGGAAGCCCGCGAGCGTCGCGTCTTCGCCGCGCCCCTCGCACGTCTTTTCGTATTCGACGATGTCGTTCAGAAGTTCGTCGAGGTTTTCAAGCCGCTTCTCCGATTCAACGTCGCCCTGTTTGTCCAGAAGCGCCTGTTCGTAGCCGGTCTTCTTCAGGAGTTGGACGTAGATGTCGGAGACCTT
>JAEEUO010000080.1 GCA_016286935.1 Bacillota bacterium
TTTCGGCATCTTGTTATACAGATCGCGCTGCAGGATCACCGCCGCAACCGCGAATAAAGCGACCGGAATGAAATCGACGATCGCCATGGAAACAGTCACATCATACATAGGGGCCTCCTTAACGGAACGGGTTCTTTTCGAACAGTATACCACACTTTTCGCTTCCATGCATGGAAAAAGCCGCAGGGACAAAGCCTGCGGCCTTTGGAGCTAACGGCCGGACTTGAACCGGCGACCTGCTGATTACGAATCAGCTGCTCTACCGACTGAGCCACGTTAGCGCTTCCGCCCGTTTTTCAACGAGCAGTAGTATTATCGCAAGTTTTCGGTGAAAAGTCAACAAAAACCTTTCACAACTTCCGAACGATTTCGGCGAGCGCTTCCGCCAGCTTTCTGTGGGATTCCGCCGTCAGGTGGAGCGAATCCGCTTCGCTTGCGACCGCGACCGATGCGGCGTCGAAGAAGACGCATCCCTTCTCCGCCGCGACGCGCCTGTACTCGTCCGCGAACGCGCGGGAGCGGTCGATCGCGTCCCCGTCGAACGCGTAGCGGAACGGCGACGATCCGATCCCGGGTCCGATGTGCGGCGGCGAAACGAGGATGATAGCCGGCGCGAAGCCCTGCTTCAATTCGCAAAACTCCCGGATCGTCCCGGCGAGAACGCCCGCGCCATCCGCGATGTCGGAGGCAGACGCCCCGAAGCACCGCTTCAGGTCGTTCGATCCGAGCATCAGGATCACGACGTCGACCGGCTTGTGGGAATTCAGGCACGGCTTCAGGTAATCCAGCCCGTTCTTCCACCCCTCCTCGGGATCGTCGAAGACCGTCGTGCGGCCGTTGCAGCCCTCCTCGACGACGGTGTAGTCAGGGCCAAGCAAACCCCGCAGAACGCCCGGCCAGCGGACGTCTGCGGGGTATCGAAAGCCGTTTTCGGGGTTATACCCGTATGTATTGGAATCGCCGTAGCAGAGAACGGTCTTCATCCGTTAATTCCAGGGATCGAGGCTCGCGGGTTTTACGACGCCGACCATCGGTCCTTTGTACGTATCCGAGAACAGGAACCATTCGCCGGTGGACGGTTTCAGGCGAAGCGTGACCGGACGCGGGTTGTCGGCGCCCGAAGTCGGGCAGTAGAGCTGGCAGGTCGTATAGCCGGTGTTCGTGGACTGGCGGGAATACGAATTCTCGCGGAAGATCAGCGTGTAGGACGTCGGCGTGTAGTCGTTCTTGGGCGTCGCGCCTTCGAAGTAGCTGCGCATCACGTACGGATACTGATTGATCTGGTTGCGGATGAAGCTGGCCGTATAGGAGTTCGGCTCTTCCGGTCCCATCAGATAGTCGAGCATCTCCATCGCGCCGTCGAAGTCGGTCTCAAACCGCGCGAGGGTGGCGAAGATCGCCGCGGCGGAGATGTATTCGTTCGTGATGTCGAACGATTTGAGGTCCGCGACGGACGTCGGCAGTTTCGACATCGAGACGATGTGGTCGAGGTTGCTCCAGTTGTCGAGATCCGTCTGGGCCGTCGTGTAGGTTACCGTGATCCCGCCCGCAACAGGCGTCGGATCGACCGGCGTCGGGGTCGGCTTCACGACCGGCGTCGAGGAGGAGCTGAGATCGAAGCCCGCCGCCGAGGAGAACGAGTAGTTCCAGCCGAACTGGGTGTGGCAGAAGTCCCACGTCATCGGGAAGTACGTCACGCCGCGGAAGTTGAGGAACGGATACTGTTCCTTCGTGTTGTCGAGGACCTTGCCGTTGACGACGATCGTGTATTCCGGGACGACGGCCGAATCGTTCTTCGCGTTCTTTTTCGTCGTGGTATACGGTTTATACGCTTCGTTCACGCCCGTCGCGTCGACCTTGAAGGTGCGGGTGTCGTTGTTCCAGTCGGTCGTGACGCCCATAAAGCGGCAGTCATTGTACGTCAGCGGGAAATACGTGATGTCGTTGTAGAAGATGGGCGGATACTCGGAGTATTCGGAATCCATCGTCTGGCCGTTCAGAACGACCGGGAACGGCGCAAGGCTGATCTTCACGGTCTTCGTCGCCGCGGAGACAGGGCAAACCGCCAGCGCCAGAACGAGGGCCAGCGCGAGCGCGAGAGAAATGGCTTTTTTCATTTCGGGTACCTCCTGTAAGCGGGAGCAACATTGGTGTTACGAACAGTATAGCACATTTCGGCGTCAGCCGAACAGTTTTTTCAGATTCACGTCGAACGGCGGGTACACGATCCCGCGGTCGGTCACGATCGCGGTGAGGAGTTCATGGTCCGTCACGTCGAACGCGGGGTTGAAGCATTTCACGCCTTCGGGCGCCATCGGCTCCCGGTACCACATCGACCGGATCTCCTCCGGGTCGCGTTCCTCGATTTGGATCGCGGCGCCGGTCGGGCAGTCCATGTCGACCGTCGACGCGGGGCCGAGCGTGTAGAACGGGATGTCATAGTATTTCGCGAGGACCGCGACGCCGCTCGTGCCGATCTTGTTCGCGAAATCGCCGTTCGCCGCGATGCGGTCGCAGCCGACGAAGCAGGCGTTGATCCGGCCGCTCTTCATCACGAGGCTCGCCATGTTGTCACAGATCAGCGTGACGTCGACGCCGGCTTCCCGGAGCTCCCAGGCGGTCAGGCGCGCGCCCTGGAGGAGAGGCCGCGTTTCGTCCGCGAAGACGCGGAAGTCGATCCCCCGCTCCTTTCCGAGCAGGATCGGGCCGAGGGCGGTGCCGTATTTCGACGTCGCGAGCGGGCCCGCGTTGCAGTGCGTCAGGATCCCGTCGCCCGGCTTCACGAGCGAAAGGCCGTACTCAGCGATCCGGCAGCACATTTCGATGTCCTCGTCGTGGATCGCGATCGCCTCGCGGCGGAGCGCCTCGACGATCGCATCGAGCGGTTCTGATCTGTGCGCATCCGCGGCGGCGCGCATCCGCCTGACGGCCCAGCCGAGGTTCACCGCCGTCGGCCGCGCGCCGGTCAGGGCGCCGCCGTCGGACCGGAGCCGTTCAAAGAACTTTTTGCGGGCCTCAGTCTCGCGGATCGGCCTCCCGCAGCTGTGCAAAAGGTCGTCCGCGCTGTTCCGCGCGAGGACGTACATCCCGTACCCCGCGCAGATGCCGATGGCCGGGGCGCCGCGCACGGCGAGCGTCCGGATCGCGTACACGAGATCGTCGCGCGTTTCGAGTTCGCTTTCGACGTACCGGTTCGGCAGCTCCCGCTGATCGACGATCACGACGCGCGTTTCCTCTTCGTTGAGATGGACGCCGCACCGCATCCGGTCTTCCCTTGTCACTTGCATGGCCTGTGTCCTTTCTTCCGTTCAGCGGAACCGGCAGATCGCCTTGTAGGAGCAGTTTTCGCAGGCGGTTTTTTTACCGTAGCGGAGCGGTTCCGCCGCGATGTTTCCGTTGAACATCTCCGCGCAGAGCGTCGCGACGTTCGCCTTCACCTCGCCGAGGAGGTTCCGGAAGTCCGTTTCGCCGATGAGCGCGTTTCCGGTGAACGAGCCGTCCTTCTTCCGTCTGAGCCGCTCGACGACCTCCTTCGGATCGGCGTCGCCGACGATGCTTTTGAGCACCTCCGGGTCGTCGAGCACGATGCCCTTCATCGCGAACGCCTCCCGGAGCGATGGCGCGACCTGCGTCTCGACGACGTCGGTTAGCGCGCCTTCGAGCTCCGCGATGTCGACCGTTCGGTCCGCGATGCGGAAGTAGAGCGCGCCGGCGGGCGTCCGTTCGGGTTCGCCGTTCCGTTCCTGCGTCGCGGCCGCCAGGTAGAGCATCAGCTGGAGGCGCCACCCGCTCCGCGCGTCGTCCGGGCTGAAGGTATTATCCCCGGTCTTGTAGTCGATGATCTTCACGTATCCGCCGGGGAGCTCGTCGACGCGGTCGATCCGTCCTTCGATGAAAACGGTTCCGGCCGGCGTCTCGACGGGGATCGCCGGCAGCTCCGCGGTCCGTTTGAACGGCTCCTCGAGCGCCATCCGTTCGATTGAGCCCGCGCGGACCTGGCGGACGAGTTCCTTCGCCGTTTCGAAGAGCACGGAGCGGATGCGCTCCTTCCGGTAGAGCTCCGCCTCGCCCGCGCCGAACAGCCCCTCGCGGTAGCGGCCCGTCTCCTCTTCAAAGATCGCTCCGGTCAGTTCCTCCAGTTCCTCCTCGGTGACGGTCATCCACTTCGACGCGGGATCGGTCACGTCCTTTCCGGTCGTCGAGAGGCGCTTGGACAGTTCCATCAGCACTTCGTGCGCGACGTCGCCCACGGAGCGGAAATCCGTCTCGAAGGAGCGGCGCTCCTCCGGTTCCAGCCCGTACCGCACGAAATGGGCGAACGGGCAGTGGCTGTACTGTTCGAGCCGCGACGGGGAAAGCGTCTTCCGGAAGAGCCGGTCCGCCGTCCCGGGCAGGACGCGTTCGGTCCCCGTCTGGAAGAGCAGCCCCTCCCGCACGGGCGCGGTCGCCTCCGGTTCGTTCGCGAGGAACCAGTCGTAGGCTTCCTTCCAGCGGCCGAGTTACTCCCGCGCCGCTTCGTTGTAAATGCCCGCGGCGGACGCCTTCCGCGCCTCCGCGAACGCGGCGGCGAGATGCGGCAGCGACGCGCGGACCGTCTGGAGCGATTCGTCGACGGACAGCGCGGCGCTCCTCTCCGCGTTCCGGGGGAACATGCGGCGCATGCGCCGGTAGAGATCCGACGCGCGCGCGTCCTCCCCCGCGCTGTCCGCGCGCGCAAAGCTGACGCGGAACCGTTCGGCCGGCTTCGCGAAGTCTCGGTACAGCGCGAGCGTTTCCTCCTCCGCGATCCAGCCGCCGTCGCGGCAGAACGTCCGGTCCTTCGCCAGAAGCGTCTTCCGCTCCTCGGGGGACAAAAGGTCCGTCTCGCCGCTTTCGGCCGGGAGGATGCCTTCGTTCGCGCCGATCACGAACAGCGCCTTGAGGTCTCCCGTCGCGAGGCGCCGCGCGGGGCCGACGACGACCTGGTCGACGGCGGGCGGGATCAGGCCGATCTCCTTCGACGCAAGGCCGGCTTCAAGCAGTTCCCTGTATTCGTCCGCGGCGATCTCCTCGTCCGCGGTCAGTTCAACGAGCTGTTCGAGCACGTCCGTCACGGCGTCCCAGACCTGGCGCAGTTCCTCGGCCTCTTCGAGCCGTCCGCGCGCCGTCAGTCCGTCGCGGAGCGCGTCGATGCGCGCGGGAAGCGCGGCGTCCTCCGCGAGGAAGCGATAGAGAGCGCGCGTCTTCTCCGCCGCCGTCTTCGCGCTGCCGAACGCCTCCTCAAACGACGACAGAAGCGCGGCGACCGTTTCTCGGATCGCGTTCAGGCGCGCCATGCCCTCCTCGCCGTAGACGAAGCGATGGCTCGCGCGCTCCGTTGCGCCGTAGCGGAACGGCTTCTTCCACGCGCCGCCGCGGATGTGGTATTTGACGGCGTAGTTTTCAAGATATTCAAGATCGTTCGGATCGATGTCGCAGAAGCCCGTCTTGAGCAGCCGGAAGACGTCCTCCGGGAGCGCGCCTTCGGAGCTGTCGAGCAGCGCCGTCACGAAGACGACGGCCGGGTTTTGGAGGATCCGTTTCTTTTCGTCGAGAAAGACGGGGATCCCGTACTCCGCGAAGACGCGCTTCGCGAGCTTTCCGCGCCCGTCCATGTCGTTCGTCAGGACGGCGATCTCGCGATACCGGTACCCCTCGTCGCGCACGAGCCCCCGGATCGCCGCCGCGCACGCTTCCACCTCCGCGAACGGGCTCGCCGCCGCGGCGAACGCGATCTCCGGCGCCTCCTCCGGCCATTCCGCCGGGCGGAGGCGGAAGAGTTCGTTCTCGAGATGCTTCAGGGCGGCCGGACGGCTCCGTTCGAAGGATTCCGGGATCGCCTCCTCCGTGACCGGAACGCCGAGTGAACGCGCGA
>JAEEUO010000081.1 GCA_016286935.1 Bacillota bacterium
TCGGCGAAAAACTGCGCGATCTCGGCTGCGGGACGGGCCTCGCGAAGACGCCGCCGTACGTCGCCGTCAAGGTCCCCGTCTTCTCGTTCGAGAAGCTCAGCGACGCGAACTCGATCCTCGGGCCGGAGATGAAATCGACCGGCGAGGTCCTCGGCATCGGCCGGACGTTCGCGGAGGCGATCTTCAAGGGCCTGACGGCGGCCGGATTCCGCCTCGACCGCAGGTCGGTTCTTCTGAGCGTCGAGACGGCCGACTATCCCGAGATCCTGCCGCTCGCGCAGCGGTTCTACGACCTCGGGCTCGACATCTACGCGACGACGGGAACGGCGGAGGCGATCCGCAGCAGGCTCCGGATCCCCGTCACGACGATGGAGCAGGTCGATTTCGACCGGATCACGCTGATCGTCTACACCGGCGCCGTCAAGGACGGTACGATGGGGGACTACATCCAGATCCACCGCCGCGCGATGCAGCACGGCGTCCCGTGCCTGACGTCACTCGACACCGCGAACGCGCTCGCCGATTCGATCGCGTCGCGCTACAGCCAGTCGAACACGGAGCTCGTCGACCTGAACACGATGTAGCGTGTAGGAACCGTCGATCGGAAGAAAAAAGAGAATAGAAAAGGACGCCTTCCGTTCGGAAGGCGCCCTTTTTGATCGTTCGCAAAAGGCTGTGTTAGAGCTCGAGCAGTTTCTCCGCGATCTGGACGGCGTTCGAGGCGGCGCCCTTGCGGATGTTGTCGGCGACGACCCAGATGTTCAGGCCGTTCTCGACGGATTCGTCGCGGCGGATGCGGCCGACGAAGACCTCGTCGTGGCCCGCGGCTTCGCGCGCGAGCGGGTAGACGGCGTTTTGGACGTCATCCTGTACGACGAGTCCGGGGAAGGCTTCGAAGGCCTTGCGGACGTCGGCGAGGTCGAACGGCTTCTCGGTCTCGATGTTGATCGATTCGGAGTGGCTCATGAAGACGGGAACGCGGACGGTCGTCGCGGTGACGCGGAGATCGGGGCAGTGGAGGATCTTGCGCGTCTCGTTGATCATCTTCATCTCTTCCTTCGTATAGCCGTTTTCGAGGAAGACGTCGATGTGGGGGAGGCAGTTGCCGAAGATCGGGTGGGCGAACGCGTTCGTCGTGTCGTTGCCCGCGACGCCGTTCTTCAGATCGCCGAGGCCTTTCATGCCGGCGCCGCTGACGGCCTGGTAGGTCGAATAGACGACGCGTTTGATGCCCCAATTGTCAAGGATTGCCTTAAGCGGGAGCATGGCCTGGATCGTCGAGCAGTTCGGGTTGGCGATGATGCCTTTCTTCGGGCTGACGAGATCCTCGGGGTTGACTTCGGGTACGACGAGCGGAACGTCGGGGTCCATGCGCCACGCGGAGCTGTTGTCGACGACGATCGCGCCGCCGGCCGCCGCGATGGGGGAGAACTTCAGGGAAGTGCCGCCGCCTGCGGAGAAGAGGGCGATGTCCACACGGTGATCGTCGAAGGAATGCTCGTTCAGCTCTTCGACCGTGTAGTCACGGCCCCTGAAGGTGATGGTCTTTCCGGCCGATTTCGCGGAAGCCATCATATAGATGTTCTCAAACGGAAAATCCTTCTCCTCGAGCACCTTTAAGAACGTACTTCCGACCAGGCCGGTTGCGCCAACAATGGCAAGGTTCGGTTTCTTGTTCATGTGTTAATCCTCCTGTCTTTTCCAGACGATTGAAAAATATGGGCATATTTTACCGCGATAAAGTGGCAAATTCAAGAGAAATTTGTTATACTGTCTGTGTATATCTTCGGATATAACTTTTGTTGTGTATACAATGAAACGGAGACCCTATGGCGGATCGAAAAACGACGAAAAACGGCGATAAAAAGAAGCCGACGCGCGCGGAGGACCGCGCGCTGAAAAAATCGAAAAAGATAGAAGACCAGCTTGAATTCGAGCGGCGCCACCGGATCCACGACGAGATCGGCGCGATCGTCTGCATCGCGTTCGGCGTGTTCCTGATCTTCGCGATGCAGACCGCCAAGGTCGGCGTCGTCGGAAGCGCGCTGAAGAGCGTTCTGCTCGGCGTGTTCGGCCGTGTGGCGTTCGCGCTGCCGTACCTGCTCTGCGTGTACGGCCTTCTGCTCCTGTTCAAGCTCGTCAAGCCGATGGCGCGGCGCTCGTGGCTGTTCTTCATCGGCATCTTCCTGCTGCTCTCGGCGGCCGACGCCGTGCGGTTCGCGAAGGAGACGCCGTTCGTCTTCAGCTGGGCGGCGATCAAATCCTGGTACGCGTCCGCGCAGACGCTCGAATCGGGCGGTTCGTGGGGCATGGGCCTCTCGATGCTGCTCGTGAAGGTCATCGGCGCGGTTGGAACGTACATCGTCGGCATCGCGGGGATCCTCGTCTCGCTCCTCCTCGCGTTCCGCAAACCGATCAGCGAAGTCGCGATGAACGCGAAGGAAAAGGCCGGCGAGATCAAGAAAGAACACGACGAACAGAAAGCCCGCCGCGACATGGACCGCCAGATCCGCGAGGAGATCGAGGCCGCGGAGCGCGAGAAGCGCGAGAAACGCGAGGCGGAGGAGCGCGGGGAACGCGAAAAGCGCGAGAAGGAAGAGCGCGCGAAACAGCTCGAGCTCGACCTGAAGAATACGGACAAGTTCGACCCGCCGGTCAAGCGGAAGGGCGGGTCCGTCATGGACCTCGTCTCGAGCTGGACCCATTTCAATCATAAGGACGGCGAAGGCGAACCGGAGAACGGCGTTGAGGGCGAACCGAAGCCCGCGACGGGACTCGCAGGCGCGGACGATTCCGAACTTGCGAAGCGGTTTGACGGCGAAGAGACGGACGGCGGCTACGACGACGTCGACGCCTCGACGGCGGAACCCGAAGCCCCGAAGGAGCCGGAGATCAAATACGGGATCGAGGATCCTGTCTTCGTTCCGGCCGGGTACGGACTCGAATCGTCCGAGGTCAGGGAACCCGCGAAACCGGCCGACGGCGCACCCGCCGGATACGAGCCGCCGAAGGATGATCTGAACGTCTCCGACATCTTTAAAAACGCCAAAAAACAGCCCGAAACGTCCTTCGTGAAGAAAGATACCGGCGAGGACGGTTTAAGCGCGTTTGCGGGGCGGAAAACGGCCTCTGAGGGGCCTTCCGAAGGCGACCGTGAACCCGTGAAGTCCGAAGTGGCGGCTCCCAGGCCGTACCGCTTCCCGCCGATCTCGCTTCTGACCCCCGTCAAACAGCCCAAGAACACGAAAGAGGAGGCGAATCTCCTTGAAAGCTCCCGCAAGCTTGAGGCGGCCCTGAAGACGTTCAACGTCACCGCGACCGTGACGAACGTGATCAAGGGGCCGACGGTCACGCGCTACGAGCTCCAGCCCCAGCCCGGCGTCAAGGTCAGCCAGATCAAGAACCTCGCCGACGACATCGCGCTGACGCTCGCCGCGAAATCGATCCGCATCGAGGCGCCGATCCCCGGAAAATCCGCCGTCGGTATTGAAATCGAAAACGAACACATCAACACGATCACCTTCCGCGAATGCGTCGAGTCGCGCGAGTTCCAGACCGCGAAGTCGAAGATCTCCGCCGCGATCGGCAAGGACATCGGCGGTTCGTCGATCATCTGCAACCTCAAGGATATGCCCCATCTCCTGATCGCGGGCGCGACGGGCGCGGGCAAATCCGTCTGCGTCAACTCCATCATCATGTCGATCCTCTATAAGGCGAAGCCGGACGAGGTGCGCATGATCATGATCGACCCGAAGAAGGTCGAGCTGTCGAACTACAACGGGATCCCTCATCTCCTGACGCCCGTCGTCACCGATACGTCGAAGGCGGCAGGTACTCTCGCGTGGTGCGTCGCGGAGATGATGCGCCGCTACCAGCTCTTCGCCGACGAAGGCGTCCGCGACCGCCAGAGCTACAACGAGGCGATGATCGCGAACGAGGAGCCGGAGAAGGTCCTGCCGTTCATCGTCATCATCATCGACGAGCTCGCCGACCTGATGATGGCCGCCGGAAAACAGGTCGAGCCGGCGATCTGCCGCATCGGCCAGCTCGCGCGCGCCGCGGGGATCCACATGGTCATCGCGACCCAGTCGCCGCGCGTCGACGTCATCACCGGCCTGATCAAGGCCAACATCCCGTCGCGCATCGCCCTGATGTGCTCCCAGCGCGTCGATTCGATGGTCATCCTCGACGAACCGGGCGCCGAAAAGCTCGTCGGAAAGGGCGATATGCTCTTCCTCGGCGCGGGCGCGTCGAAGCCGACGCGTATCCAGGGCTGCTACGTCTCCGACGACGAGATCAACAAGACCGTCGAATACATCATCAAAAACAACGCCCCCGGCCAGTACTCCGAGGAGATCCAGACGACGGCGGCATCTTCGTCCGGCGGAGGCGGCTCCGATTCCGACGACAACGACGAAGGCGTCGACGCGTCGCTCCTCCAGGAGGCGATCCAGACCGTCGTGAAGTCCCAGGCGTGCTCCGTCTCGATGCTCCAGCGCAAGTTCCGCATCGGCTACAACCACGCCGCCCGCCTCGTCGACGCGATGGAACAGCGCGGGATCATCGGCCCCCAGGACGGCACGCGCCCGCGCAAGGTCCTGATGACGGAGGCGACGTACAATGCCCTGGGCGAGGACAACGAGTAAAACAATGAACGTCTACATCAGCACAATGGGATGCCCCAAGAACATCGTCGATTCCGAGAACCTCGCGGGGCTTCTGGAATCGCGCGGATACGCGGTCGTCGATACGCCGGAGGCGGCGGACTGGATGATCGTCAATACGTGCGGCTTTATCGGCGACGCGAAGGAGGAATCGATCGCGCGCATCTTCGAGCTCGCCGCCGTCAAGGCGGAGGCGGCGGAGAAGGGCGGCGCGAAACGCCTGCTCGTGTCCGGCTGCCTGTCGGAGCGGTATCTGAAGGAACTCTACAGGGAGATGCCGGAGGTCGACGTGTTCTGCGGCGTGAACGACTACGAAGTCGTGCCGGACCTGATGCGCGATTACGACGCGGACAGGGAGCGCGTCGCGGTCAAATGCGAGCCGGACAGCGCGTATCCCGAGTTCGGAACGCGGAAGCGCATGAAAGAATCGCCCTGGACGGCGTATCTGAAGATCGCCGAAGGGTGCGACAACGTCTGTACATACTGCATCATCCCGAAGATCCGCGGGCCGTACCGTTCGCGCAGGCCGGGATCGATCCTCGAAGAGGCGCGGAAGCTCGCGGCGGAGGGCGTGAAGGAGCTCGTCCTCGTCGCTCAGGACGTCACCGCGTACGGCTACGATTTCGATCAGCGATACCACCTCGCGGAACTTTTGCGCGAACTCTGCCGGATCGACGGGATCGTCTGGATCCGCCTCCTGTACTGCTACGAGGACCGGATCACGGACGAGCTGATCGACACGATCGCGAACGAGCCGAAGATCTGCAAATACATCGACATCCCGCTCCAGCACGCCTCGACGAGGGTCCTGCGCGCAATGAAGCGCCGGTCGACGTTCACCTCGACCGAACGGACGCTCCGGAAGATCCGAAGGAAGATCCCCGGGATCGTCGTCCGCACGACGCTGATCACCGGCTTCCCCGGCGAGACGAAGGAAGACTTCAAAATCCTGTATGATTTCGTGAAAAGCGAGCGGTTCGGCCGCCTCGGCGTCTTCCCGTACTCGAAGGAGGAGGGGACGGAGGCCGCCCGGATGGACCACCAGATCCGGCGCGACGTCAAGGAGCGCCGCCGCGATAAGATCATGGAATTGCAGCGCGGAATATCGCTTGACAATAATAAAACTTA
>JAEEUO010000082.1 GCA_016286935.1 Bacillota bacterium
CCTCGGCCGGTTCCTGTTCACGGGCGACGATGTCTTCAAGGATGTTTCCGCGCTCTCCGGCGGCGAAAAGGCGCGCCTCTCGCTTCTGAAGATGATGATGACGGGCGCGAACGTGCTCGTGCTCGACGAACCGACGAACCACCTCGACATCTCCTCGAAGGAGGTCTTCGAGGACGCGCTCCTCGACTCCCCGGGAACGATCATCCTCGTCTCCCACGACCGCTACTTCCTCAACAAGATCCCGACGCGCATCGTCGAGCTGTCCGAGACCGGCGGCGAGACGTTCCTCGGCGCGTACGACTACTACCTCGAAAAGAAGAGCGGAGCGATCACGTCCGGCCGCGCGTATCTCGCGGAGATGCGCGGCGAGAAGGCGAAGGATCCGTACGAGGGCATGTCCGAGAAGGAGAAGCGCGCCGCCCAGAAGGAGCGCGAGACGAACCGGAAGCGGCTCGAGAAGAAGCGCGAAAAGGCCGAAGCGGACGTGGAGCGGCTCGAGAAGGAGATCCGCGACCTCGACGGCGAAATGGCGCTCTGCTCGGCGTCGCTCGACTACGTCAAGGCCAATGAACTGCTCGCGCTCCAGACCGCGAAGAAGGAGGAACTCACCGCCGCGTACGAGGCCTGGGAGGCCGCCGCGGAGGAACTCGACCGCTTTGTCTGACGCGGGAAAGACCGCAAAACCGCAACGGCTCGCGGCGATAGTTATACAGTCTAATTTTTTCGCGAAAATGTTGAAAAAGTACTTGCACCCATAGATACGCCTCTCTATAATGGTCGTATCAGGAGGTACCCCCAAATGGTTTTTGACAGAATCAAAGAACTTATCGTAGATCAACTCGGAATCGACGATGCCGAAATCACGATGAACACGAACCTGATGAAGGATCTTGAAGCGGATTCGCTCGACGCCGTTGAGATCATCATGGCGATCGAAGACGAATACGACATCGAGATTCCGGACGAAGAAGCCGAGAAGATGCAGGTCGTCAGCGACCTCGTCAAGTTTGTCGAAGACAGACTCAACTGATCGTCGTCCCGAACGGAACAGAACGCGACGCCCCCGCAGCCTGCGGGGGTTTTTCATGAATTAGTATGACAAATCCTTGTCAATCTGTCCGGAGATATGTTATACTTACCGTGAATGCATATCTTTTATTGAAGGATACAGGATTCCGATCACCATGACATCAAAAAAGAACATTCGAATCTCAGATGCGGTCATCCGCAGGCTTCCCCGCTACCGGAGGTGCCTCGAGACGCTGATGCGCGAAGGCATCGAACGGATCTCTTCCGGCGAACTGTCCGACCGGATCGGCTATACGGCCTCCCAGATCCGCCAGGACCTGAACAATTTCGGCGGATTCGGCCAGCAGGGTTACGGCTACAACGTCCAGTCCCTCTACGACCGCATCGGCGAGATCCTCGGCCTGGACCGGAAGTACACGGTCATCATCGTCGGCTCCGGAAACCTCGGCCGCGCGCTCGTCAACTACGCCAAATACCAGCAGTGGGGCTTCTACATCTCCGCGCTGTTCGATGTGAAGGAGAACCTGATCGGAACGACGATCCGCGACATTCCGATCCTCGCCTACGAGACGCTGCCGGATTACCTCGCGGAACACTCCGTCGACATCGGCGTCATCTGCACCGGAAAGACGTCCGCCCCGGAGGTCCTCCAAAAACTCGTCGACGGCGGCGTGAAGGGGATCTGGAACTTCGCCGCGGCCGATCTCGTCGTGCCGAAGGGCGTTTCGATCCAGGACGTCCACCTCTCCGACTCGCTGTCCTGCCTGACGTATTATATGCAGCATCCGGAGGATTCCGTCCGGTAGACCGGACCGCGCGATCCTTCAAAACCCGCAAGGCATAAAAAAACGGCCGCTTGTTCAAGCGGCCGTTTCGGACAGCAACCTCAGTTATTCCGCTTCAGGTGCGCCAACCGGGCAGACGCCTGCGCAGGAACCGCAGTCGATGCACTTGTTGCCATCGATGACGTACTTGCCGTCGCCTTCGGAGATCGCTTCTACCGGGCATTCCGCCGCGCAAGCGCCGCAGCTGATGCAAGCATCCGTAATCTTGTATGCCATATTCGTGTCCTCCTTTTTCTGATTTGCCTTACGGGTCAACCATCCCGTTTCAAGCGCATTATAGCACAAAAAGGGGGCCGGGCAAGAAAAAGTTGCCCAAAATGTTGTTTTAACAACATTTTGAAAGAGGTTTTCGGAAAGGAAGAGCGAACCGTGCGGACGATCGGCTTTTACGGAAAAAGCGGAACGGGAAAGAGCTACCACGCGATGGAGCTTGCCCGCCGGCTCGGGATCGACACGATCATCGACGACGGCCTCCTCATCTCCGAAAACACCGTCCTCGCGGGCAAATCCGCCAAGCGCGAGAAGACGAAGATCGGCGCGGTCAAGACGGCGCTCTTTTCCGACGACGCCCAGGCCGGAGAGGTCCGGGAAGCGATCCGGAAACGGGATCCGTCCGCCGTCCTGATCCTCGGAACGTCGCCCGATATGGTCGATAAGATCACCGAACGGCTCGGGCTGCCGGCCCCGTCGGAATACATTCCGATCGAGACCGTGGCGTCCCAGCGCGAGCGCGCCATCGCGCGGAAGATGCGCGCCGAAAAGGGGACCCACGTCATCCCGGCCCCGACGCTCGAGATCAAGCGCCAGTTCTCCGGCTACTTCATGGACCCGCTGTCGCTGTTCCGCGACCTCCTTCCGGGGCGCGCGCGTTCCGCCGGCGAACGGACGCTCGTCCGGCCGACGTACAGCTATCTCGGCGAATACACGATCGCCGATTCGTGCCTGACGGAGATCGTGAACTACATCGGAAAAACGACGTCCGGCATCGCCCGCGTCTCGCGGATCCAGATCGATCCCGACATCGACAGCGTCGCGCTTTCGCTGTCGGCCGTTCTGGAAGAGGGGACGGCCGTTCCGGAGACGGTGCTCGCGCTCCAGAAGAACATCCGGACCGCCGTCGAGGAAATGACCGCCTTCAACATCTCCGGCGTCCGCGTCGACGTGCGCGGATACCAGTAATTCAAAAACACCCTTGAATCCCCGCTTCGAACGAGGTAGAACCATGCAGGAACAGAAAGAGAGAAAATGGAAACTGTCGAAGAACCAGCTGACCTGGGGCCTGACGGCGCTTCTCGTCGTCTGCCTCGGAATCCTGTTCTTCTTCATCGTCTATCGCTGGCACGGCGTATCGGGCGGCTTCGACAAGCTCTTCCGGGTCTTTCAGCCGTTCCTCGTCGGCGCGATCCTTGCGTGGCTGATCGTTCCGCTCTACAACATGTGTGAGCGGTTCTTCCTGCCGCGGTTCAAGGAGAAATGGCCGAAGCGGGCGCGCAGCCTGACGAAGCTCTGCTGCACGCTCGTCTGCCTCATCGTGATGTTCGCCGTCATCTACGCGTCGTTCGCGATGATCGTTCCGGGCCTCGTGCAGTCCGTTTCGACGCTCGTCACGAAGTCCCAGACCTACCTCGATACGATCACCGCCTGGGGCGAGAAGTTCCTGGAGAACAACCCGGCCGTCGGCAATCTCTTCAACCAGTATTCGGAGACGATCATCAACGCGGTCACCTCGTACGCGAAGAACACGATCCTGCCGAGCCTGACGTCCCTCATCGGATCCGTCTCCTCCCAGATCGTCGCGATCCTGCGCTTCCTGCTCAACTTCATCATCGGCATCATCGTCTGCGTCTACGTGCTCAACGCGAAGAAGCTCCTTGCCGCCCAGTCGAAGCGCATCGTCTACAGCGTGGCGGGAGCGGAAAAAGGCAACGCGACGCTCGAGGTCGTGCGCTTCATCGACCGCGTGTTCTACGGCTTCATCAGCGGCAAGCTCTGGGATTCGCTGATCATCGGCATCATCTGCTTCATCGGCTGCTCGATCATGAAGATGCCGTACACGCTCCTCGTCTCCGTCATCATCGGGATCACGAACATCATTCCGACCGTCGGCCCGTTCATCGGCGCGGTTCCGACGGCACTCCTGATCCTCGTCGAATCGCCGGTGAAATGCCTCTATTTCGTCATCTTCATCGTCATCCTCCAGCAGATCGACGGCAACATCATCGGCCCGAAGATCCTCGGCGAGTCGGTCGGCCTGTCGCCGCTCTGGATCCTCTTCTCGATCCTCGTCTTCGGCGGGTTCTTCGGCTTCAAGGGAATGCTCCTCGGCGTCCCGGTCTTTACCTGCTTCTACACGCTGATGCGCCGGCTGATCCGCGACGCGCTCGCGAAGAAGGACCTCCCGACCGAGACGGACGATTACGACAAGCTCGAACGGATCGATCCCGAGACGAAGGAGATCGTGCGGACCGAGCGGAAGAAAAAGAAGCGGAACCCGACGGAAAGAGGCGGCCTGTTCCGGAAGAAAAAGGCCGCCGAGCCGCCCGCGGAGAACGGACAGGACACGGAAAAGAAGAGCGAATGACGGAAACGAAACCGCTGACAAATGAGATCCGGATCGGGGGAGTAAGCCTCCCCCATCCCTTTTTTATGGCGCCGCTCGCGGGCTTTACGGACGCGCCGTTCCGGCGGATCGCGAGTGAGCTCGGCGCGGCCTTGACGTACACGGAGATGATCTCCGCGAAGGGCGTCTCGTACGGCGACCGCGGCTCGGCGGAGCTTCTCGCGATCGATCCTGCGGAAGGGCCCGTCGCCGTGCAGCTGTTCGGCCACGAGCCGTATTACGTCCGGCGGTGCATCAGCATCATGCCGGAGGGCCACGCGCTGATCGACATCAACATGGGTTGTCCCGTCCCGAAGGTCGTGAAGAACGGAGAAGGATCGGCCCTGATGAAGGACCGGTTCGAAGCCGCGCGGATCGTCCGCGCGGCCGTCGCCGCGGAGAGGGAGACGGCGGCGCGCACGGAGCGCGCGCCGCGCCCCGTCACGGTGAAATGCCGGCTCGGATGGGACGCGGAAAGCCGCGAAGCGGTGCTCGATTTCGCGCCCGCGATGGAAGAAGCGGGCGCGGCGGCCGTCTGTGTCCACGGGCGGACGCGCGAACAGTTCTACGGCGGCGAAGCCGACTGGGAGATGATCGCGCGCGTCCGCGAACGGCTGGAGGTCCCGCTGATCGGCAGCGGGGACCTCTTTACGGCGGCGGACGGCGTCCGCCGCATCCGCGAAGGCGCCTGCGACGCGGTCATGTTCGCGCGCGGCGCCCTCGGCAATCCGTGGATCTTCCGGGAAGCGCTCGGCGGCGAACCGCCCGCTCCCGCCGAGCGCCGCGCGATGATGCTCCGCCACCTCGATCTCGTGATCGAGGCGAAGGGCGAACACCGCGCCGTGCTCGAGATGCGCAAGCTGTGGGGCTTCTATATGAAGGGCGTCCGCGGCGCGGCGGAGATCCGCCGCCGCGTGAACGAGCTCGAGACCGCGGAAGCGCTCCGAGGCCTCCTCGCGTCGATCGAACTCTGAATCCGTCCGGCGCGAAAAAACGGACGAAAACACGTTCGAACGGTCCCCGAAACCGCTTGACGCACCCGCAAAAACCGTGTAAAATTTTGCGCATAGTCTCGACGAAAACGGGGCCGTTTTTACTTGATTCGGCGGCCCCTAAAATAAACCGTAAGAAAGGGAAACAAAATGAGTGAAAAAACGCTCCTGACCCAGGAAGGCTACGAAAAGATCGTAGCGGAACACGACTACCTCGTCAGCATCCGCCGCAAGGAAGTTGCGGAACACCTGAAGGAAGCGCGCTCCTACGGCGACCTCTCCGAAAACGCGGAATACGAC
>JAEEUO010000083.1 GCA_016286935.1 Bacillota bacterium
TGTCGGCATCGCAGTCGTAGCGATCGTCGGTGCGACCGGTGGCGACCTGTCCACACTGGTCCAGTGCATCACCGGTTTCTCCCTCGGCGCTTCCTCGATGGCGCTGTTCGGCCGTGTCGGCGGCGGTATCTACACCAAGGCTGCTGACGTCGGCGCCGACCTCGTCGGCAAGGTCGAAGCGGGCATCCCCGAAGACGACCCGCGCAACCCGGCCGTCATCGCCGATAACGTCGGCGACAACGTCGGCGACGTCGCCGGCATGGGCTCCGACCTGTTCGAATCCTACGTCGGTTCGATCATCTCCGCGATCACCCTCGCCGCCATCATCCCGCACGTCACCCCCGCCGTCGGCGCCGCGTTCGAACTCGACGCCGTGAAGGGCTCCGTCTTCGCGCTCGTGCTCTCCGCGATCGGCCTCGTCGCCTCGATCGTCGGCATCCTTCTCGTCCGCGGCAAGGAAGGCACGAACCCGTCGACCTCGATGAACATCGGAACGTATCTCTCCTCCGCGATCGTCATCATCGCGTCGTTCGTCCTCTCGAAGGCGCTCCTCGGCACGATCAATCCCGCGATCGCGATCATCGCCGGCCTCGCCGTCGGTCTCGCCATCGGCAAGATCACCGAGATCTACACCTCCGCCGACTATCGCCACGTCAAAAAGATCGCGGAACAGTCCCAGACCGGTTCCGCCACGACGATCATCTCCGGCCTCTCCGTCGGCATGATGTCGACGCTCTGGCCGATCGTCCTCGTCGCCGTCGGCATCCTCATCGCCAACGCGTTCGCGGGCCTCTACGGCATCGCTCTCGCCGCGGTCGGCATGCTCTCCACGACGGCCATCACCGTCGCGGTCGACGCGTACGGCCCCGTCTCCGACAACGCCGGCGGCATCGCCGAAATGTCCGAGCTGCCCGAATCCGTCCGCGAGATCACCGATACGCTCGACTCCGTCGGCAACACGACCGCCGCCATCGGCAAGGGCTTCGCGATCGGCTCCGCGGCTCTGACCGCGCTCGCGCTCTTCGCGACGTATTCCCAGGTCATCGAATCCGTCACCCACGAAGCGTTCCACATCTCGCTGCTCGATCCGGCCGTCATCGCCGGCCTCTTCATCGGCGCGATGCTGCCGTTCCTGTTCTCCGCTCTGACGATGTCTTCCGTCGGTAAGGCGGCCAACCAGATGATCGAAGAAGTCCGCCGCCAGTTCCGTGAGGACAAGGGCATCATGGCCGGCACCTCGAAGCCGGACTACGCCCGCTGCGTCCATATCTCCACCGGCGCCGCGCTGAAGGAGATGGTCGTTCCGGGACTTCTCGCGATCGTCGCTCCGCTGATCGTCGGCTTCGTGCTCGGACCCGCGGGCCTCGGCGGCATGCTCGCCGGCGCTCTCGCCGCGGGCGTCCTTCTCGCCATCATGATGTCCAACGCCGGCGGCGCCTGGGACAACGCGAAGAAGTACGTCGAGGGCGGCGCCTTCGGCGGCAAGGGCTCCGATACCCACAAGGCGGCCGTCGTCGGCGATACCGTCGGCGACCCGTTCAAGGATACGAGCGGCCCGTCCCTCAACATCCTCATCAAGCTCATGACGATCGTTGCCGTCGTGTTCGGACCGCTGTTCGCGGCGTTCGGCGGCCTGCTGAAATAAGCGGACGATCCGTTTGGAAAACCGTGCCCCCTGCGTCCGCAGGGGGCGTTTTTGTTCGCAAGCACGCGGCTTTGGGCGGAACCCCTTCCACCCGAAGCCGTTCAGGCTCGCAAACGAAACCGGCCGCGAGATCGGCGCTTGGCCAAAGTTCCTGCTCGCCTCGCGTGCGCCGCGGGCCAAATGCTCACAAATGTATTGCAGGGGCATCCGCTCCGCCGCGGAAAACACACCCCGCGGACGGGCGGGCCGTTTGACAAACGGAAACGGGTGGGCTATGCTCAAAGGGAACGGAGGGAAGAAACATGAAACTCTTCAAGGATAGGATCAACAGTTTTGAGAAGGTGACGCTCCACGAAAGCTGGATGCGCGGAATTGCGGATTTTGAGATCGTCTGCGAAGGCGAACAGTCGACCGTCACGATGTACTGGCTTCGGTATGAGAACGGGAAGGACGTCCGTGTCCCGGATACGGCCGTGACGTGCAGCACCGGGGCGGTCCTCGACGTTCTGAACGCGTGCGACCTGATCCTCTGGGACGGCTTCCACGGCAAGCATCCGAAAGGCGTCAAGGACGGGACGATGTTCCGTCTCGAGGCGACGGTGAATGACGGCGAGACGATCCGCGCGGACGGATCGGAGAACTTCCCGAAGAACTACCGTGTGCTCAAGGACTGGATCAACGAACGGCTGCGGGAAGCGAAATGACGGATCTCGCGCGGTTCCGGAACTGCATATTCGACCTCTACGGGACGCTGGTCGACATCCGTACGGATGAGGAACCGGCGTCCTTTTGGCGTTGGCTTGCGGAGCGGTACCGGACGGCCGGCGCGGACTATGAGCCGGAAGCGCTGAAAAAGCGGTACCGGGAACTCGTGGCGGAAGGGGAGGCGCGGATCGCGGAGGAAAGCGGCGTCGCGTACCCGGAGATCCGGCTGGAGGATGTATTTGTCGCGCTTGCGAACGGTCATGCGGACGGCATATGGATCCGCGAGACGGCGCTTCAGTTCCGCGAGCGTTCACGCGACCGGCTGGCGGTGTATCCCGGTGCGGCGGAACTGTTGAAAGCGCTGCGGGAGAACGGGAAGCGCGTGTATCTCCTCTCGAACGCCCAGGCCTGCTTTACACTGAAAGAACTCGAACAGTGCGGGCTCGCGGACGCGTTCGACGATATCCGCATCTCCTCGGACTGCGGCATGAAGAAGCCGGAACCGCGCTTTCTCGCCGGTCTGATGTCGGCGCACGGGATGGATCCGGCCGAAACAGTCATGATCGGCAACGACTGGCGGTCGGATATGGCGGTCGCGGCGGCGAACGGCATCTTCGGGATCCACGTCAATTCCGACGGGTATACGGCGGCGGAAAAACGCGCTTTCCGCGCGGAGATCGAACGGCGCTTCGGAAGGGGACCGGCGGCGCGGATCGCGGAAGCGGAAACCGTCGCGGCGCTTCTTCCGCCGACCGAATAAGGTTGCCGAACGGCGAAAAAGAGAGTATAGTGTAATGCGTGAAACGCCGTGCGTTCCACGCTATTTTCGTATGAAAGGAAAATCCGGCCCCTAAATGGTCTTCTCGAGCCTGACATTTCTCTTCCTCTTCCTCGCGCTGACGATCACAGCGTATGTTTTCGTGCCCGGACGGACGTGGAAAAACGTCGTCCTGCTCGTCGCGTCGCTGTTCTTCTACGCGTGGGGCGAGCCGCGCCTCGTCGTGCTGATGGTCCTCGTCGCGGCCGTCGCGTACGGCGGCGGTCTTCTGATCGACCGGCTCGACGGCGCGAAGAAGGGCGGGCTCCGGAAACTCGTCTACGTCCTGACGATCGTCCTGATCGCGTCGAACCTGCTCTACTTCAAATACCTGAACTTCTTCGCCGACAACGTCGGCGCGCTCCTCGGGAAGGACTTCGGGATCGCGCGGATCGCGCTCCCGATCGGCATCTCGTTCTACACGTTCCAGATCCTCTCCTACGTGATCGACCTCTACCGGAGGAACGTCTCCGTCCAGAAGAACTTCTTCAACCTGCTCCTGTATCTCTGCTTCTTCCCCCAGCTCATCGCGGGCCCGATCGTGCGGTACCAGACGATCGAGGATGAGATCCTGAACCGGAAGGAAACGCTCGACGATATGACATACGGCGCGCGCCGGTTCTGCCTCGGTCTCGCGAAGAAGGTCCTGATCGCGAACGGCGTCGCCCGGCTCGCGGAGATCATCTACGCGGGCGATCCGAACGTCTACGGAAGCGCGCTCTACTGGGTCGCTGCGCTCGCCTACACGCTCCAGATCTACTTCGACTTCTCCGGCTACAGCGATATGGCGATCGGCCTCGGCCGGATCTTCGGCTTCCACTTCCTCGAGAACTTCGACCACCCCTACGTCGCCGTCTCCGTGACGGATTTTTGGCGCCGGTGGCACATCTCGCTGTCGACGTGGTTCCGCGACTACATCTACATCCCGCTCGGCGGCAACCGCGTGTCGAAGGGCCGCTGGATGTTCAACCTCTTCGTCGTCTGGGCGCTGACCGGCTTCTGGCACGGCGCGGAGTGGAACTTCATCCTCTGGGGCCTCTATTACGCGGCGCTCCTGATGCTTGAGAAGCTCTGGCTCGGCGCGAAGCTCGAGAAGCTGCCGAAGATCGTCGGCTGGCTCTACACGTTCTTCGTCGTCAACATCGGCTGGGTGCTGTTCAACCGCACCGATTTCGCCGAGCTCGGCCTGACGCTGAAGACGATGTTCGCGTTCATCCCGACGTCGTTCGCCGACGCGGTCGCGGCCGACACGACGATCCTCCAGGGCTTTGTCTACCTGATCGCCGGCCTCGTCTTCATGTTCCCGCTCGGAAAGCTCTTCCGGAAGGTCGACAGGACCGTCGCGGGAACGGTCCTCGCGAACGTCTTCGCGTTCGCGCTCTTCGCCCTGTCCGTCGTGTTCTGCGTGAGCACGAAATACAATCCGTTCATCTACTTCCGCTTCTGATGAGGACGCCATGACCCGCCCGAACGCCAAAACGAAAAAACAGAATATCCGGCGGAACATCCTGAACCTCGCGTTCCTCGTGCTCCTCGCGCTCGTCCTGCTCACCGGCCTCCTCGTGACGGTCGTCTTCCCGCACGACATCAACGAGTACGAGAACCGGTACGCGGAGAAGATCCCGCGGTTCCGGATCGCCTCGTACCGCGACGGATCGTTCCAGGACGGCGTCGAGAACGCGCTCGCCGACCAGATCCCGTTCGCGGAGAAGATGAAGGAGGCCTACAACCGCACGACGTCCGCGCTGACGGCGGCGTGGCTGCCGCGGATCCTCGCCGCGAAGAAGACCGAGCCCGCCCCGCCCGATCCCGTCGAACCGGTCCCGACCAACGTCCCGATCTTCTACGATCCCGATCCGGTCGATCCCGAGGTCCATCTCCCCCAGCCGGACGTTCCCGTCCAGGCGCCCGTCTACACGGCGGAGAAGACGAACGAGGGGCGCGTCATCCTCTCGAACATCCCGGCCGAACGTCAGGTCCCGGTCTACGCCGCGCTCTCGAAGGAGATCTCCCTGTTCAACAACCACCTCGTCTACAGCCTGTATCCGCTGAGCTGGATGAAGCCCCAGTTCGACAAGCGGGCGGCGGCTCTGAACGGATGGATGGCGCGCCACCCGGAGGTGGCGTACTACGCCTACTTCATCGAGCGCGAGACGGAGATCGACCTCACGACGAACGAGAAGAGCGGCACCTCCGACTACATGATGAAGGCCCTGAACATCCCCGACGAAAACAAGTCGATCTTCCGCGTCAACAGCTACGCGGAATACGACGAGTATTACTATAAAGGCGACCACCACTGGAATCACAAAGGCTCGTACGAGGGCTACCGCCAGATCCTCGGCCTCCTGCTTCCCGGCGTTCTGCCCGTCGAGCCGACGGAGGTCCGCTCCGTCGGCATCGGCCTCGGCTCGAAGACGATGGGCGCGGGCGCGGGCTACTGCGAGGAGATGTTCGGCTACGTGTTCGACTGGCCGAAGTTCGACGTCACGATCAACGGCGATAAATGGCCGTGCTACGGATACATCGAGGACGCCATCAGCCGCACCGAGAAGAACCCGGGCGCCCAGCAGACGACGCGCC
>JAEEUO010000084.1 GCA_016286935.1 Bacillota bacterium
CGATGCCGCTCGGCACGTCCCGCTACGAAAAGCGCGGGATCGCGACGGCGCTGCCCGTCTGGGACGCGACGAAGTGCCTCCAGTGCAACATGTGCTCGTTCGTCTGCCCGCACGCCGTCATCCGTCCGTTCCTGCTGACCGGTGAAGAGGCGGAAAACGCGCCCGAAACCGTGAAGACCGCCGACGCGAAGGGTAAGGATTTCGCGGGCTACAAATTCGCGATGGGCATCTCCCAGCTCGACTGCACGAGCTGCGGCAACTGCGTCTCGAGCTGCCCGAAGAGCGGCGAAGCGCTCCGGATGGTCCCGGCCCACGAAGTCCCCGATGAGATGGACGGCTGGTACTACCTGTTCGGCCTCCCCGCGAAGGACGGCTACAACAAATTCAACGTCAAGGGCAGCCAGTTCCGCCAGCCGCTCGTCGAATTCTCGGGCGCGTGCGCGGGCTGCGGCGAAACGCCCTACATCAAGCTCCTGACCCAGCTCTACGGCGACCGCATGTTCATCGCCAACGCGACGGGCTGCACCCAGGCCTGGGGCGCCGCGATGCCTTCCGTTCCGTACTGCGCGAACGAGAGAGGCAAGGGCCCCGCGTGGTCGAACTCGCTCTTTGAGAACAACGCCGAATTCGCGTACGGCATGGCCCTCGCGGTGAAGCAGCTCCGCGACGCGGCGGCCCTGCCCGTGAAGGAGCTCGCGGCCGTGACGGAAAACGAAGCGCTCAAGGCGGCGGCGGACGGCTATCTCGCCGCGTGGGACGATCTCGACGCGTCCGCGAAGGCGACCGAAGCGCTGCTCGCGGCCCTCGACGGCGCGGCCCTGACGGCCGAAGAAAAACGCCTCGCGGAGGAGATCCGGAAGCGGAAGAACGACCTCGCGAAGAAGACCGTCTGGATGTACGGCGGCGACGGCTGGGCGTACGACATCGGCTACGGCGGCCTTGACCACGTCTTCGCGATGGGCGAGGACGTCAACGTTCTGCTCGTCGACACCGAGGTCTATTCGAACACCGGCGGCCAGTCCTCGAAGGCGACGCCGATCGGCGCCGTCGCCCAGTTCCAGGCGTCCGGTAAAAAGACGCGCAAGAAGGACCTCGGCCGTCTGATGATGACGTACGGCAACGTCTACGTCGCCCAGTGCTGCATGGGCGCGGATCCCGCCCAGTTCATCAAAGCGGTCAAGGAGGCCGAGGAGCACAAAGGCCCGTCGCTCGTGATCTGCTACGCGCCGTGCATGAACCACGGCATCAAAGCCGGCATGAACAACGTCCAGAAGGAGATGAAGGACGCCGTCGCGTCGGGCTACTGGAACCTCTACCGCTACGATCCCGAGACGAAGGTCTTCCACCTCGACTCGAAGGAGCCGACGAAGCCGCTGTACGACTTCCTGAAGGGCGAAGTCCGCTACGCCTCGCTCGAGATCACCTTCCCCGAAAACGCGAAGACGCTCTTCGCGGAGGCCGAGGAAGGCGCGAAGGAGAAGTACGCGGAGTACCGACAGCTCGCGGAGGAAAGTCAGAAATAGCAAAGCGGGAGCGGGCCGGCAGGCCCGCTCCCTTCTTCCGTATGAAAAGCGGCCTGCCGTCCGGCAGGCCGCTTTTGTGTTCCGTTTCAGAACCGCACGCGGACGTACTTGATCGGCACGCCCTTCGCCATGAACTTTTCCTCGTACTGGGTCGTGACGTCCTTCGCCGCGTAATTCGAACGGTGGAGGTCGTACGACAGTTCCTCGATCACATAGCTGCGGCCGTCGGCCGCGCCCTCCTCCGCCGGCTCTCCGGGCATCCGGACCGTATCGGTACGGCGCGTTTCGAAGCCTTCGTGGAGCTCGTTGATCATCTCGAGCGTGAACCGGAAGAGATCGTCGTTGTCCGTCTTGATCTCAAGGAAGCCGCCGGGTCTCGTGATCGCGCGGTAGGCCTCAAGGTACGACTTCGACGTCATGCGGCGCTTCTCGTGGCGCGATTTCGGCCACGGGTCGCTGAAGTTCGCGTAGACGCCGGAGAGCTCGCCGTCCGCGAAATAGTCGCGCGGATCGCCGATCAGCTCGGCGATGACCGTCGCGTTCGAGAGCGGCTCCTTCGCCGGCACGCGCGCCTCGAAGTCCTCGCGCCGTTCGCCCGGCAGGAGGTTGCGGTGGACCTCGTCGTTTCCGCCCGCGCGGATCAGTTCCATCGCGCGGAGGGCGACCGAAAGGCGGCACTCCGTGCCGATGTACGCGTTTTCGGGATGGCGGAGCGCCTGCTTCGCGAGAAACTGGCCGCGCCCGCATCCCATTTCGAGATACAGGTCCTTCCCGGGGAACATCTCGCCCCAGCGTCCCTTCATCGCCTTCGGATCGGCGACCGAGAATTCCTTCACGGCGTCATACCGCTCGGCTTCGTGCTTCAGTTTGCGCTGCCTGCTCATAACAGCCTCCCGATCACGATGATCGCCGCGAGATAGAGGACGAGCAGAACGGCCGCGACGAGGTCGGCGGACCGGAATTTCATTTCATGGAGACGCGTCCGCGATTCGCCGCCGCGGTAGCATCTCGCCTCCATCGCCATCGCGAGGTCCTGGGCGATGCGGAACGCGGAGATGAAGAGCGGGACGAGCAGAGGAACGAGGCTCTTCGCGCGGCGGATGATGTTGCCGGTCTCAAAGTCGGCTCCTCTCGCCTGCTGCGCTTTCATGATCTTGTCGGTCTCCTCCATCAGCGTCGGGATGAACCGCAGCGCGATCGTCATCATCATCGCGAGCTCGTGGGCGGGCAGGCCGATCTTCCGGAACGGCGACAGGAGCTTTTCGAGGCCGTCCGTCAGCGCGATCGGCTTCGTCGTCAGCGTGAGGAGCGACGAACCGAGGATGAGGAAGATCAGGCGGAGCGCCATAAAGCAGGCGTTGTAGATGCCCTGGCGCGTGATCTTGAGAAACCGCCACTGCCAGAGGATATCGCCGCTCGTCATCAGGAGATTGAGGACGAACGTGAATAAGATCAGAATAAAGATCGGCTTCAGGCCGCGGAGCATGAAGCGGAGCGGCACGGTCGAGAGCGCCGTGACGACGGCGAGATAGACGAGCGCCACGCCGAAGCCCCAGTAGTTCTTCACGAGGAAGAGTGAGACGATGTAGAGGAGGCTTCCGATGATCTTGACGCGCGGATCGAGGCGGTGGATCCAGGAGTCGGCGGGATAGTACTGGCCGAGGGTGATGTCGCGCAGCATTACCGCTCACCCCCTTCCTCGGAGGCGGAACCGGCGTTCAGCCAGTTGCAGATGAGGTCCTCGGTCTGCCAGAGCGTGAGCGTCGTGCGCTTCTCGAGCGATTCCAGAAGGGCCAGTCCCTCCGGATCGGCCGCGGCGAGTTTCTCCGTCAGGACCTCGCGGAACTCCGCGGCCGGCGGGAGGCCGAGGCGGAGCGAACGCATCGTGTCGACGCGATGGAAGACGTCCTCAGGCGTCCCTTCCATCGCGAGCTTTCCGCGGTCCATGACGAAGACGCGGTCCGCGAGGATCGCGATATCGCCCATGTTGTGGGAGACGAACAGGATCGTCATGCCCTCTTTGTGGCGCAGATTCTCAATCATCGCGAGGATCGAGCGCTTCGCCTGGGGATCGAGGCCCGCCGTCGGTTCGTCGAGGATCAGGACCTTCGGACGCATCGCGATCACGCCCGCGATCGCCACGCGGCGCTTCTGGCCGCCGGACAGATCGAACGGCGAACGGTCGCGGATCTCGTCGTAATCGAGGTTGACGAGGCGGAGCGCCTCTTTCACGCGCTCCTTGATCTCTTCATCGGAGAGGCCGAGGTTCTTCGGGCCGAAGCCGATGTCCTTCTCGACGGTCTCCTCGAAGAGCTGGTATTCGGGGTACTGGAAGACGAGTCCGACCTTCTTTCGGACGTCGCGCAGGCTCGTCTTCGGGTCGGTCACGTCGACGCCGTCGACGGTGATCCGGCCGGATTTCGGCTTCAGAAGGCCGTTCAGTTCCTGGATCAGCGTCGATTTGCCGGAACCGGTATGGCCGATGATCCCGACGAAGGCTCCCTCGTCGACGGTGAAGCTCACGTCGTCGACGGCGCGCGTTTCGTAGGGAAGGTTTTCGTTGTAGATGTGGACGAGGTGGCTGACCTCGATGATCGGCTTTCCGCTCCTGCGTTTGAGGTTGATGTCGGATTCGCGGTACGGCGCGGCGCCGGGCGCGCGGAGGTTTTTCCGGTTCGCCGCCAGCCAGTCCGCCAGGCGTTCGTCGGTGATCAGCCCGTCCGGAACGTCGACGCCGCGGTTGCGGAGCCGTCCGGCCAGCTTGATCGGGAACGGAACGGACAGCGAACGGGCGCGCACCTCCGCCTCCTGCGAGAAGACCTCCTCCGGCGTTCCGTCGAGGACGATCTTTCCCGCGTCGTAGACGATCACGCGGTCGGCCTGCGCGGCCTCCTCCATAAAGTGCGTGATCAGGACGATCGTGATGCCCTCGCGGTGGAAGTTGTGGATGATGTCCATGACCTCGTCGCGGCCCTGGGGATCGAGCATCGCCGTCGGCTCGTCGAGGATGATGCAGCGCGGCTTCATCGCCACGACGCCCGCGATCGCGATGCGCTGCTTCTGGCCGCCCGACAGGAGGTGGGGCGCCTTCAGGCGCTCCTCGTACATGTGGACGCGCTTCAGCGAATCGTCGACGCGCTCGCGGATCTCGAGCGGCGGGACGCCGAGGTTCTCGGGACCGAACGCGACGTCGTCCTCGACGACGGAGGAGACGAGCTGGTTGTCGGGATTCTGGAAGACCATGCCCGCCGTCTGACGGACGTTCCAGATCGTATCCTCGTTCTTCGTATCATATCCCGCGACATAGCAAACACCGCCCGTCGGGAGCAGCAGGCCGTTGAAGTTCTTCGCGAGCGTCGACTTGCCGGAGCCGTTCTTGCCGATGATGGCCGTAAAGCTCCCTGCGGGGATCTCCATTGTAATATTGTCGCAGGCGACGATCTTCAGCTCGTCTTCGTCGCGCGTGTATTCAAACGTCAGGTTTTCGGTGCGGATCAGGGCTTCCAAGAGCATTCTCCTTGCATAATTGCCCAAAAATTATACGCTATTTGCGCAAAAAGCGCAAGTCCCCGCCCCGGTCCGTCGGGGGAAGCAAAAACCCTCTTCCTCCCGTCGGAGAAAGAGGGTTTTTCCATGGCCGATCCGGAGGAAAACGGATTCAGCCTTCGATCACGTAGGGAACGGCGCCGTCCTCGATCGGGCAGACGTACTGCTCGTCGGCGGTGCGGTCCGCGAATTCGGCCTTCGCGGCTTTGAGGACGTCCGGCTTCGTAAAGAGGTCGGCCGCGGCGCCCGCGAGGACCTTCGCGGCGTAGAGGAGGCCCTTGTCGCCGATCGGCGTCGCGCCGCAGGACACGTTCTGCCAGGAATGGCCGGGGGAGCCCGCGGGGAACGTCACGGCGTCGAACTGGGCCGTCGGGGTGAGCCAGCTCACGTCGCCGACGTCGGTCGAGCCGGGCTTGAACTCCTCGCCGCTGTAGAACGGATAGACGAAATCGTTGAGGACGCGCGTGTTGTTCGCGGTCAGTTCCTTCACCTTCGCGGCGATCTCCCTGTTGAATTCCGCGCCGAGGCCCGGAAGCTTGTCGGCCTTCTTCCACGTAGCCTTGAGGTCCGCGGCGAACCGCTTCTCCTCGTCCGTGTAGTCGGGAAGCGGCGCCTCGTTCATGTTA
>JAEEUO010000085.1 GCA_016286935.1 Bacillota bacterium
TGTACTCCTCGGAGATCGGTCCCGCGATCTCGTACCCTTCCTTCTCGAGCCATTTGATCGCGGCGAGATGGGTCTGGATGATCTCGTCGTTCCGTCCGACGTGGATCGCCGTCACCGCGCGGAAGCCGCCGAACGTCTTGAAGCGCGGGTCCGCCGTGCGGAGCTCGTCGACCTGGACGGAGATCTCGAGGTCGCACTCGTTCTTGTAGAACTGCTGGAGCGGTTCGTTGTGGTACGTGAGGATGACGGAGCCGGTCATCAGGAGGTGCTGCTTCTGGACCATGTTGAACATCTCCATCCAGCGGTCGATCGAGACGTCGGCGTTCTTGTAGTTCGTCTTGATCCGTCGCGTGAACATCACGTTCGACAGCGGGATGTCCTCGATGCCGATGCGCTCGGTACGGTAGCCCTTCTTGCCGTCCTCGTAGAGCTCGCGCGATTTGCGGAGGCGTTCGAGCAGGATCTCGCCCGATTCGTACTGGCGGCGCAGCTCGTCGATGTCGCCGTTGATCGCCTCGAGCCGTTCGCGGATGGCGTTCTCCATCGCGCCCGCGTCCCGCGTCTCGACGATGTCCTTGATGTCCTTCACGGGCACGCCGAGCGCGCGCAGCTTCCGGATCATCGAGAGCGTCAGGATCTGTTCCTGCGTATAGTAGCGGTAGCGGTTCTCGTCCTTGCGCATCTTCGGGACGAGGAGGCCGACCTGGTCGTAATAGCGCAGCGTCTTGATCGGCACGTTGCAGAGCGAGCTGACCTTTCCGATCGTGTAGAATGTGGAATCCGACATGGCAATCAAAAACCCTCCAGTAAATGGAGTGTACCATGACCGGAGGGGTTTTGCAATCGGATTTAGATGACGCCGTTCGCCTTGAGGTCTTCGATCTGGGCGTCGGTGTAGCCGAGGGACGCGAGGATCTTCGCGTTGTCTTCGCCGAGCGTCGGAGCCGCTTTCTGGATCTCGTCGGGCTCGCCGTGGATCTTGATCGGCGTTCCGGGGATGTCGATGTCTCGGCCCATGTCGGGCTGGTAGACAGTCCAGAGCATGTTGCGCTCCTTGATCTGGGGATTCTCGGTCGCTTCCTTGATGTTCTGGATACGGCCGAACGGGATCTTCAGGCCGGAGATGATCTCTTCGAGCTCGTCGACGGTCTTCGTCACGGTCCAGGCTTCCACAGCCTCCTTCAGGTCGGGCATGTAGTTCTCGCAGCGGCCGACGTTCGTCTCGAAGCGCGGGTCGTGGACGAGGTCGGGACGGCCCATCGCGCCGCAGAGGCCTTCGAACATCTTGTCGGTTCCGCAGCCCATGACGAAATCGCCGTCCTTCGCGTGGAAGGAGTCGAACGGGGCGATCGACGGGTCGGCGTTTCCGGCGCGGCCGGGGATCTTGCCGGCGATCGTGTATTCGACGACGAGGTTCTCCATGACGGAGTAGAGCGTGTCGTACATCGCGACGTCGATGCGGCGGCCGACTCCCGTGCGCTCTCTTTCATAGAGGGCCATCAGGATGCCGAGGCAGAGGTAGGCGCCGGAGTAGTTGTCGCCGATCGAGGGGCCGATCTTCGTCGCGGGACCGTCGGGGAAGCCGGTGACGGACATCATGCCGCTCATCGCCTGGGCGACGATGTCGTACGCGGGACGGCCGGCAAGGGAGGAATTCACGCCGAAGCCGGAGATCGAACCGTAGATGATGCGGGGATTGATCTCCTTCATCACTTCATACGAGAAGCCGAGCTTCGCGAGGACGCCGACCTTGTAGTTCTCGCAGACGACGTCGGCCGTCTTGAGGAGCTCCGTGAAGATCTTCTTGCCCTCTTCGGACTTGAGGTTCAGCGTCATGCCCTTCTTGTTGCGGTTGACGTACGCGTAGTAGCCGCTCGCGCCGTTGACCATCGGACCCCACTGGCGGGTCTGGTCGCCGATGCCGGCCTGTTCGATCTTGATGACTTCCGCGCCGTGGTCCGCGAGGTTCATCGTGCAGAAGGGGCCGCTGTAAGCCTGAGTCAGGTCGAGGACGCGGATGCCTTCAAGAGGTCTGTTGCCCATAATAGTTCTTCTCCTTTTTCGGTTAAAGATTGCGGAATAAAAAGCGTGTTGGTTTGAAAAGAGGGAGCGGTTCAGGCCGCTCCCTCAGTTGTATGCGTTTCTCGTTCTCCGTTATTTGAGAGTGCCGGCGCGATACGCAGCGAGGTCTTCCTGGAACTTCGGATCGCCAGCCTGCGGTCTCTGGTTCTCTTTGCGGACCATCAGGGTGCCGGTGCCATAAGCGCAGAGGATCGGTTCGGGCAGAACGTTGGCCGCGGAATCAGCAAGGCCGAGTTCCTTCCAGTTCTTTTCGAGCTCCATGACTTTGTGGGCTTCGAAGTGGCAGGTGAAGGAAGTGTTGCCGACCTTTTCGATGTAGCCGGAATATTCCATCCAGTCGCCGGAGTACACCGGAGCGGTGTAGCGGACTTCGGAATAGCCTACGAAGAGGGATTCGTCGCCGAAGAGACGGATCGCGAGTTCGGTGCCGACATCGCCCCATTCGTTAACGATGTAAGCGCCCTGTACGAGTTCACCGGCATAGTGGGCTTCGCCCGCGGACATACGATGTCTGAGTTTCACTTCATAACCAATCATGACTTTTTTCCTCCTAAAAAACGCATTTGTTTTTTCGTTTCGGCAGGATACCGTTTCACGCGTTCCTGTCCATTGCTCACTCTATATTCTACCGCTGGTGGAAAGTCAACGGGAGGGTTTGTTCTATTTTGGCGGAATTCCGATCAAAATAGCCAAACCCTCCCGCGGTGGACTGTTTTCGTTATATCATTAACAATCGCTTAATTTCAACGAAAAATAGTTTGTACGCAAAGCAGTCTCGTTTTTTGTTTTCTATATTTAGTGTATTTTCTATAATCGTTTTGGAGGGTTTTTTGTATTTTTTTTAACAGATCGCTCGTTTTGCCGCCCCTCGCCTCATTCTCCGGATTCCGGCGCGCCGTATTCGCCGCGGTCGATCCGCAGCTTGTCGCGCATGACCGGAAGGCGCTCGCGGATCTCGCGGACGCGCCCTTCGTCGATCTCCGCGTAGAGGATCTCCTCGCCGTGGCCCGCGACGGCAAGTCTTTCACCCCACGGATCGTAGATCGCGGAGTGGCCGTACGCGCGGTACGGGACCGTCTCGTCGGGATCGGTCGCGCCGTTGATGCCGGCGAAATAGATTTGGTTCTCGACGGCGCGCGAGCGGAGCAGCATGTCCCAGTGGGCCTTTCCGGTCGCGAATCCGAACGACGCCGGCAGAACGACGAGTTCGGCGCCCATCAGAGCCTCGCGCTCGACCGGATCGCGGAAGCGGACGTCGTAGCAGATCGCGACGCCGATCTTCCCGAACGGCGTTTCAAAGACGGTCGGCCCCTCCCCCGTCGTAAACAGGCGGCCCTCGCTGAAGACCATCTCGCCGGGGATGTTGATGCCGAAGACGTGATTCTTGCGGTGGCGCGCGATCCGTCCGCCGTCTGGTCCGTAGACGAAGCAGGTGTTGTAATACCGGTCGCCGTCCTTCTCCGCGATCGAGCCGCCGATCAGCCAGACGCCGTTCTCCTTCGCGGCGCGGGACATGAAGCGGCACGTCTCGCCGCCCTCCTCCTCCGCGTAGATCGCCATCGGCTTCACCGCGTACGGGCAGAACCACATCTCGGGCAGCGCCACGACGGACGCGCCGTTCGACGCGGCCTCACGGATGAGGCTGCCGACGGCGCGGAACGTTTCGTCCTTCGACGCGGGGTCGAGGCTCCACTTCGGGGCGTATTGGATCAGCGCGAATTTATACATATTATCTCCTCCGTTCGGCCGGTTCAGGCGTTGAAGTTGATGTGTTTCAGGTATTGTTCGGCGAAGAGCGCGTCGCCGGAGAGTTCGACGATCCGGCAGAGTTCCGCCGTCCGGAGCGCCGTTTCGCGCCCCTTCGCGGCCAGAAGGAACGCGGCGCCGCGGAGGGACATGTTGCCGGCCTGGACGATCCGTTCCGTCGGGATGGCGGGCAAAAGGCCGATCCGCTTCGCGTTTTCGACGTCGATCCGGGCGCCGAAGTCGCCCGCGACGATGAGGTGGCCGATGTCGTCCGCGGATCGTCCGGCAAGAGACAGAAGCGTTTCGATCCCGCCGCGCACGGCGCCCTTCGCGAGCTGGAGGTTGTGGACCGTCGTGCGGGAGACCGCCTTCGGGCCGCGCGCCGTTTCGGCCGTAAGCTCGTGCTCGCGGATGTGCTTTCCCGCGAAGCGGCCGCTCTTCATCAGCATTCCCCTGTTCAGGAGGTCCGCGATCGCGTCGATCAGGTCGCTCCCGCGCATCCCTGCGCCGCTGAACGCCGGTCCCGCGGCCGTCGCGCACGTCAGATAGCCGCCGCGGTCTCCGAGCGCGATCTCGCCGTTCGTGCCGATGTCGACGTAGAGCGTCAGTTCATCCACGTCCGCAAGGCCGAGGCACGCCATGCCGGAGACGATGTCGCCGCCGACGTAGCCGCTGACGCACGGCGCGAAATACGCGTCCGCGTCCGGGAATACCGCGAGCTTCCGCGGCGTGACCTCCCGGAAGAGCGTTTCGGGCGTGAACGGCGGAACGGCGATCGGCGAGGGATCGAGTCCTGCCGCGAAGTGTTCGAGGATCGTGTTGCCGCTGACCGCCACGGTACGGATCGCGGCGGGTTCGGCTTCGGGAGCCGGGGCGGTCTCTTCGGGAGCCGGCGCACCCTCCTCCGGGGCCGGGGCCGCTTCCGCGGGAACGGGTCCGCGCGTTTCCCGCACGAGGCGTTCCGCGAGTTCCCGCATGCCGCCGAGCAGCGCGTCGGAAAGCGCCGCGCGCCCTTTTTTCTGCATCCGTTCGATGCGCGTCACGACGTCCGCGCCGTATGCGCTCTGGGGGTTCTCCAGGCGCCCGCGCGCGGCCGTCCGGCCCGTCTCCGTGTCGATGAGATTCGCTTCCAGATTCGTCGTTCCGATGTCGAACGCGATATCGTATGTCTTCATACCGGTCACCTCACGTCGATGCGCTTCCGGAGCTCGCGGACGTACGCGGGATCCGTTCCGCAGCAGCCGCCGACATAGGAAACGAGTCCGAACGCCGGAGCGAGCTCCGCAGCGTATTCCGCCGGCCCGAAGACGACGCCGTTCATTCCCGCGTTCGGCTTCACGAACAGCGGAAGGTCCGTCTTCTCCGCGAAGTCGCGGATGATCGAGACGGCCTCCGCCGGCCCGTACGAGCAGTTCATGCCGACCGCGTCCGCGCCGAGTCCCGCGAGCGTCTCCGCGATCTTCGAGACCGTGTCGCCCATCATCGTGCGGTGGCGCTTCTCGAACGTCATCGAGCAGAGGAACGGCGGCTTCACGGCGTCCGGGTGAGCGGCGCGGAACCGTTCGAACGATCCGTTCGCCGCCGTCACGGCGATCCGCATCATCTCAAGATCCATGAACGTCTCGAACGCCACGAGATCGGCGCCTTCCGCGAAGACCGCGTCGGCGATCTCGCCGTAGATCCGCGCGCATTCCTCCTTCGTCGTCTTTCCGTACGGCGCGAGGAGCGTCGAGAGCGGGCCGATGTCGGCCGCGACCTTCGGGAGCGGCCCGGGAGCGGCGCCGTCCGTACGGCCGGCCGCGAACTCCCGCGCGGCCCGCTTCGCGAGCCGCAGCGCTTCGGTCACCTCCTCCGCGACG
>JAEEUO010000086.1 GCA_016286935.1 Bacillota bacterium
TCCGGCCCGATCTCCGTGACCTACACCGCGTTCGACGGGACCGTCTTCCACGAGAACGATTTCACCGGAACGAAGCGCACCGTCGACATCAAGGTCGACAGTACCGTTTCGCATAATACGCTTCAGCTCGCATCTACGACGACCGCCTTTACGAGCGGCTACCGTAATCCGGATCCCGAGATGATGAGCAGCCATTCGAACATCCTGGGCGAGTTCGAATTCGCCGCCCCGGGCAACCTTCCGGATGAGCAGTATTTGACGGTGAGCGTCGACCCGGACAAGCTCAAGGTCACCAACGTTTTCTTCCCGATCCAGAACAGCACCCGGATCACGGACATCGAGGTGACGCTGAGCAACGGCGAGGTCCGCAAATACCCGGGAACGACGCTTACCCTTCACTGGAGTCAGGCCGTTTCTCTGTACGATCTCAATCTGGCAAATCCCACAAATCCCGTTCCCTCCGGCGAGACGATCGCGTCCGTAAAGGCGAATCTGGGGACGTTCGACGCCACCGCGGCGAGACAAATGCTGAGAGTGTTCGGATGGTTCTCGGACGCGGTCGTGGCAGGCGCGACCCCCGGCGACTACCCGATCCCGGTCACCTTCAAGGCCGAAAACGCTCTCGGCGAGTCATGGACACGCTCCAGCAACCTCATTTACAATGCCGCACGCAGTGTAAGAAGAGCCAGTGCACAATCGTATCCGGAATCGGTCTCGATCAACTCCGGCGAGAGTTTTACCGCCAGAATGGAACTGCATCCCAACTATCATTTCAATGGAACGGGCACTACGTTCGAACCGGTCTTCTACGTCGTCGAGCTCCCCGGCATGCGCCTTGACACGACGTCCATCGTGATGAAGGAAAGATTCGACAGCTCCCCGTTGACGGCCGTCGATCCCTCCCGGATCAAGATGGAACAGGTCATCCTGAATGACGGAACGAATGACTACAACGCCTGGAAGATCTGGGGCGAGAACACGCGCCTGTCGCAAGTAAGGAAGGACGGCAGAAGCGCTTACAGTTACATCGACATCGAACTCACGATCGATACGGATGAAAACATCGCTCCGGGAACGTATGACCGCTCCAGAATCTTCTTCGCCTCATCCAGGGACAGACTGTACATGAACGGAAGCGGAACCGCGGGCGGATCCTCAGTGTATTCCGCTTCCCCCGACTGGTACGATTTCAACAACAACGGCGACCGTACCGAGGTGCGGAACGGCGCGTCCCCGGCGGCGGTCACCATCGCCTCCGCCAAGGACATCACCGTCTCGGGCTGGCTGAGCCACACCGCGACGGGCCTTCCGAAGGTCGCGCCGTACGTACCGGGCTCGACGACCAACGTGGTCTACTTCAGGCCGGGCGAGAACGTCTTCTACAACATCGAGGTGAATAACAACCTCGAGAAGGTCACGCTCGACAACAAAGTCCGCGTCATGATCCCGATCCCGCAGGCGACGATCTCCGGATCGACCGTCACGCCCGTCAACGTCGACGGAACGTACACCCACTATCAGGCCGACGACTTCCAGTGGCCGATGCAGCTTCTGGAGATCGTCCACAACCCCGATAACACCCGCTATTCCATCAAGTATTATACCGGTGAGATCACCATCGATCCGGTGAGCGGCGACGTGACCGGCACCAGCGGAAACGTCTACACCAATCCGAACTACGCCCATGAGATCACGGAAGGCATCGGAAAGGTCAGCCTCATCGAGATCTATTCGAACGACGGCGTGAGCCTCCCCCACGACGGCCCCGGCGGCTCCTCCTACTCCGAGGAGTTCCAGATCCCGATGACGATCAACGTCGATCAGCATACCGCCGAAGTCGCCCACCTGAACGGTAAGATGAACGTCTTCCGGCCGTTCTTCTGGAGACAGTCGGCCAATTCGGCGTCCTTCTTCGACGCGGGATACGTCGCCGCCGAGCTGACGCTGGGCCACATCAACGGCTTCGTCTTCAACGACGTCGACCAGAACGGCCTCTACGACCTGCTCGTCGACGGCCTTGTCGAAAACGTCACGGTCGAGCTCTATGACAACGCCGCTCTGACGGGCACGCCCGTCGGCACGGACGTTACCGACGCGAACGGCGAGTACGCCTTCACCGGCCTTGCCCCCGGCAGCTACTGGGTGAAATTCGTCAACCCGTCGCCCACGGCGAGACACTTCGCGGTCAACGCGCCCTACAACATCACGAACAACATGTTCCGGGTCGACTCCGACGCGGTCGCGGCCGCCGGCCACGGCTACGGCGTCGCGGCGGTCTCGATCCCGCGTTCCCCGTCTCAGGCCTCGCTCCACAACCGCTTCGTTTCCGCCGGATTTGAACTGCCGCTCAACGTCACGTTCAAAAACAGCGACACGGCCAAAGGCCACGTCACCGTCGTTACGGCGAATGACGCGGACGCTCCGGCCGGCGTAGCCGTTCAGGCCTGGAGAAACGAAACGCTGATTGCTCCGTCGCTGGCGACGTCACCCGAAACCGGCTATGCCTTCGCGCACTGGACGGTCGAAGGAACCGGAGCCGTGTTCGACATCGCGAGCCCGGTCACCGAATCCGTGACGCTCGTCGCGAACTGGGAAGGGCAGCCGGTCGCCATCACGCTCGACGCGAACGGCGGCGAATTCTCCGGTTCGGCTGCGACGCTGACCGGCCTTACGGTCCGTACGGACGAACTGATCTCCACCGTCGTGGCGAACCCGGCCTACGAACAGCCGACGCGTGAACACTACGCGTTCAGCGGCTGGTTCCTCGACACCGGGTCGACGAACACGATCGACGGCGTCGCGATGCCTTCGACGGGCACCACGATCTACGCCGGATGGGCGAAGAGCGAGGAACAGGTCACCTACGTCGCGAACGCGCCCGCGGGACAGACCGTGGACGCCGCCTCTCTGCCGAACCCGCTTTCCACGTGGGAAACGATCGGCGGCACGGTCACCGTCGCCGCGAATCCGACCTGCTCCGGCGGCTACACCTTCGTCGGCTGGGTCGCTACGGGCGGCCTCACCGGCATGTTCCATGACAGCGATACGTTCACGATGCCCGGCTCGGCTGTGACGCTCACTGCGCAGTGGGCCGCGCCCGGAGACGTCACGATCCTCTTCGACGCGAACGGCGGCTCGATCACCGCCGGCAACGCGATGAACCACGTCGCCGTCGGCAACACCGTCGCGGTCCCGACGATCACGAGAGACGGATACACTCTCAACGGATTCGATTCCAACAACACGGCCCACTATCCGAACCTCGCTCCCAGCGCGAACGTGTCCGGCAGCGCGGTCGCGGGACAGCACGTCACCTACAAGGCGAAATGGCTCGCCCAGAACCGCCAGGTCTCGTACCAGAGCGGCGCTGCCGCCGGCCAGACCGTCGATAATCTCCCGGCGAGCGTGAACGCGGCCGTCGGCTCGACCTTCACGGTCGGCGCGGCTCCGACGACTAACGGCGGCTACACCTTCGCCGGCTACAAGGCCAGCGGTGGAATCACCGGTACGTATTTCCCCAACGACACCTTCACGATGCCGACCACGAACGTCGTCCTGACGGCGCAGTGGAACGCTCCCGGACAGGTCGTCTTCGACTTCGACGGCAACGGCGGTATCCTGAAGAGCGGCCAGACCGCGTACCACGTCAGCGTCGGTTCGACGATCACGCTCCCGACGTTCGAGAGAACAGGGTACACCTTCAACGGCTTCACCAGCAGCAAGCCGGGGGTTTATCCGAACCTTTCGGCTTCGGCGACCGCTTCCGCGGCCGCGAAACCGAACGAGAACGCGACGTTCACGGCGCAGTGGACGGAGACCAAGTATGCCGTCACCTACAATCTGAACGCTCCGAACGGCCAGACCGTGACGCCGGCGACGATCGCCGGCTCGACCGCGGCGTACAACTCGACCGTCACGACGGCGGCCGCACCCACCGCGACGGGCGGACACACGTTCGCCGGCTGGGTCGCCTCCGGCGCGCTGACCGGCGCGTTTGATGCCGCGAGCACCTTCACGATGCCCGCGGGCGCCGTGACGCTCACGGCGAAGTGGAACGCTCCCGGCAACGTGTCGATCGCGTTCAACGTCGATGGCGGCACGATCACGAACGGCGTCGCCGTCGTGCACAGCGTCCCCGTCGGTTCGACCGTGGACCCGATCCCGACCGTCACCAAGACCGGCTTCACGTTCGGCGGATGGAAATCGAACAACGGCAAATACGCTGATCTCGGCCCGACCGACACGAAGACCACGGCTGCGGTAGCGAACGAGAACGTCATCTACACGGCGAGCTGGACCGCTTCGACGGCCAACGTCACCTACGCGGCGAACGCTCCGACCGGCCAGACCGTCAGCGGCATGCCCGCTCAGCTCAACCAGACCCACACCGTCGGAGCGGACGTGACGATCGCAGCGACTCCTCCGACCGCGAGCGGCGGCTACGTCTTCGACGGCTGGAAGGCGACCGGCGGACTCACCGGTACCCACCAGGCCGGCGAAAGCTTCAAGATGCCCGCGACGGACGTCACGCTGACGGCGCAGTGGCAGGCACCCGTCGACATCACGATCACCTTCGAACCGAACGGCGGCCAGATCAGCGGCGGCACCCACACCGGCAGCGTCGTCTACAACGTCGCTCCCGGAACGGCGCTCACCACGCTTCCGACGTTCACGAGAGAAGGGTACGAATTCGCCGGCTTCAATTCCAACAACGCGACGTACTATCCGAACCTCGCGGCGAACGCGACGCAGACCGCCGTTGCCACCGCGAACGAGAACGTCATCTACACCGCGCAGTGGACGGCCAAGACGCTGCACGTCGAGTACCACAGCGGTGCCGTTTCCGGCCAGACCGTAACCAATCTCCCGCAGAGCCCCGTGGACGCCGCCACCGGCTCGACCTTCACGGTCGACGCGACTGTTCCGACCTCCACCGGCGGCTACACCTTCGCGGGCTACCAGGCCAGCGGCGGACTCACCGGTACGTTCTTCCCGGGCGACACCTTCACGATGCCGACCACGAACGTCGTTCTGACGGCGCAGTGGGCTGCTCCCGGACAGGTCGTCTTCGACTTCGACGGCAACGGCGGTATCCTGAAGACCGGCCAGACCGCGTACCATGTCGGCGTCGGTTCGACGATCACGCTCCCGACGTTCGAGAGAACAGGCTACACCTTCAACGGCTTCACCAGCAGCAAGCCGAACGTTTATCCGAACCTTTCGGCTACGGCGACCGATTCCGCGGCCGCGGTCGCGAACGAGAACGCGACGTTCACGGCGCAGTGGACGGCAACCGAATACGTCGTCACCTACGTGCTGAACGCTCCGAACGGCCAGACCGTAACGCCTCCGTCGATCAATGCGGTGAACAAGAACTTCGGCGAGACCGTCACCGTTGAATCGGGACTCACCTGCACGGGCGGCTATACCTTCGTCGGCTGGGTCGCTTCCGGCGCGCTGACCGGCGCGTTTGAAGGCGGACAGACCTTCAAGATGCCCGCTGGCGACGTGACCCTCACGGCGGAATGGAACGCTCCGGGAAAGGTCACCTTCGCGTTTGAAGCGAACGGCGGCCTCATTCAAAGCCCGACGACGAGCCCGGCCACCGCGAGCCCGATCTACCACGTCGCTGTCGGCGCGAACGTACCCCCGGCCCCGACCGTC
>JAEEUO010000087.1 GCA_016286935.1 Bacillota bacterium
GAAGGCCGAGCCCGTCGGTATCGGCCGCCTCGAGCGTTTCGTCGCCGACTGGCACAACAAAAACGTCTGCGACGTTCCGCCGCGCCCCGTCCCGAACGGCCACAAAGTCGCCGTCATCGGCTCCGGCCCCGCAGGCCTGACGTGCGCGGGCGACCTCGCGAAGAAGGGCTACGACGTGACCGTCTTCGAGGCGCTCCACTTAGCCGGCGGCGTCCTCGTCTACGGCATCCCCGAGTTCCGTCTCCCGAAGGCGATCGTCCGGAAGGAGGTCGAAGGGCTGAAGGATATGGGCGTGCGGTTCGAGACGAACATGGTCATCGGCCGCGTCGTTTCGATCGACGAGCTGATCGACGAGTACAAGTTCGAGGCGGTGTTCATCGGCTCGGGCGCGGGCCTTCCGATGTTCATGCACATCCCCGGCGAGAACCTCTGCGGCGTCTATTCCGCGAACGAGTTCCTCACGCGCATCAACCTCATGAAGGCGTACCGGGAGGGCTCCGACACCCCGCTGATGCCGCTCGAAGGCAAGACCGTCGCGGTCGTCGGCGGCGGCAACGTCGCGATGGACGCGGCCCGCTGCTCGAAGCGGCTCGGCGCGAACGTCTACATCGTCTACCGCCGCGGCATGGAAGAGCTTCCGGCCCGCCGCGAGGAGGTCGAACACGCGGAGGAGGAGGGCATCATCTTCAAGACGCTCTGCAACCCCGTCTCGATCAGCGGCAACGAAAACGGCTACGTCGCCGGCATGACGTGCATCGAGATGGAACTCGGCGAGCCCGACGCCTCCGGACGCCGCCGCCCGATCGAAAAGAAGGGCAGCGAGTTCGAGATCCCCGTCGACTGCGTCATCATGGCGCTCGGAACGTCCCCGAACCCGCTGATCAAGTCCACGACGCCCGGCCTCGAGGTCAACCGCAAGGGCGGCATCGTCGTCACGGAGGAGGGCCTGACGTCCCATCCGTCCGTCTACGCGGGCGGCGACGCCGTCACGGGCGCCGCGACGGTCATCCTCGCGATGGGCGCCGGCAAGGTCGCCGCGAAGTCGATCGACGAGCAGTTATCCAAGTAATTCCCCTGTTCCGGTAAAGGAGAATCCCCATGGTCAGTCTGAAAACCGTTCTGTATTCCCAGTATCCCGCGGCGATCCTGCTCGCGATCCTCTTTTTGATCATCTATGCGGTCCGCCGGAAGAACGCGGCGTTCCGGGCGTTCCTGTTCGTCCTGCTCTACGGCTTCGCGCTCGCGGGCGGCGTGCTCCTATTCTTCCTCGGCGTTCAGGCGGAGCTGTGGACGCTGAAGACGATCTGGCCGTTCACGGTCTGGAACTGGATCGGCGTCGGCGTCGTCGCGGTCCTTTTCGTCATCTTCCTCGTCAACACGATCGAGAAGAAACACTCGAAGCACGTGCTGGAAAAGAAACTGAGGAAGGCGGAGGAGGAGAAGGAAACCGCCGTCGCGGCAGCCCGTGAGGAGGGCCGGATCGCGGCCGAGAACGAGGCGGAGGCCGTCGCGCTCGCCGCCGCGAAGGAGCCGTTCAGCTTCTCCGCTCCGGAGCCGTCCGGACCGTCCGAAACGTTCGGCGGCGACGACGCGGGCTCGGAAGGGGACGGCGGAGGCGACGCGGAGTAGCGCATCGCCGGCTGCCTGCCGAATGAAAGCAAGAAAAAAGACGCAGACCGACGTCTGCGTCTTTTTGTATTGTCCGATCGGTTACTTCATCCCGAGCAGCGCGAACATGTTCTTCTTGTACGCCTCGACGCCGGGCTGGTTGAAGGGGTTCACGCCCTCCATATAGCCCGAAACAGCGCACGCGACCTCGTAGAAGCAGACGAGTTCGGCGAACGTCTCCTCCGACGGCGCGGGGACGGTGAGGTCGATGACCGGGACGCCGCCCGCGATGTGGGCCTGTTTCACGCCTTCGGCCGCGGCCGCGAAGATCTCGTCGTAGGACTTGCCCGCGACGTAGTTCAGGCCGTCGCCGTTGGCTTCGTCGAACGGGACCTTGACGACGGGCGAAGTCGATTCGAACCGCAGGATCGATTCGAGCAGCATCCGCTCGCCGTCCTGGATGTACTGGCCGAGGGAGTGGAGGTCGGCGGTGAGCTCGCACGAGGCGGGGAAGATGCCGAGGCCGTCCTTGCCCTCGCTTTCGCCGTAGAGCTGCTTCCACCATTCCGCCATGAAGCGGAACGATTCGCCGGGATAGCTCAGGATCTCAACCTTCTTGCCGAGGCCGTAGAGCGCCTGGCGGGCGGCGGCGTACCGGACGGCCGGGTTGTCCGCCGTCTCTTCGGTATAGGCCGCCATCGCGTCCGCGGCGGCTTTCATCACGCGGTCGATGTCGATCCCCGCGGCGGCCATCGGAAGGAGGCCGACGGCGGTGAGGACGCTGTAGCGGCCGCCGATGTCGTCGGGTACGACGAAGCATTCGTAGCCTTCCTTGTCCGCGAGCGATTTCAGGGCGCCGCGGGCCTTGTCGGTCGTGCAGAGGATGCGCTCCTTCGCGCCGTCCTTGCCGTACGTCTTTTCCAGGTAGTTCTTGAAGATGCGGAAGGCGACGGCAGGCTCGAGCGTCGTGCCGGATTTCGAGATGACGTTGACGTAGAGGCTCTTCCCCTTGACGAGGTCGAGGACCTGGGCCACGTCGTCGCCCGAGAGGCCGTTCCCGAGGAAGTAGACCGCGGGCTTTACGGTCTCGTTGTGGCGCGGGCTCTTCAGGAGCTCGATCGCCGCGCGCGCGCCGAGATACGAGCCGCCGATGCCGATGACGACGAAGCAGTCGGCCTTTTCGCGGACGCGGGCCGCCGCGGCCTTGATCCGCGCGAACTCATCGCGGTCGTAGCCGGAGGGGAGAGCGACCCAGCCGATGTAGTCGTTTCCCGCGCCGGTGCCGGCTTTCAGTGTTTTCAGCGCGCCGAGCGCTTTTTCGTAATCCGGCGTTACGGCGCCGATGCCGTCGAGTTTTACCTGGATCATTTTACGGACCTCCTCAGTATACGGAATGGGATATTTGTTCAGCACGGACCAGAGTGCGATGAAGACGATGACGCAGGCGACCGAGATGACCTGGGCCTGGCGAAAGTTTCCGATCCACAGGCTGTCGGTGCGGAGCCCTTCGACGAAGAACCGCTCGACCGAGTAGAGGATCCCGTAGAGCAGAAACTCCTGGCCGGCGTTCTTCCGCCACTTCTTCTCATAGACGAACAGCAGGAAGAACAGGATCAGGAAGCACCAGATCGATTCGTACAGGAACGTCGGGTGGACGTATTCGCCGTCGATCAGGATCCCCCACGGGAGATCGGTCGGCGTTCCGTGGGCTTCCTGGTTCATGTAGTTGCCCCAGCGGCCGATCGCCTGGCCGGCCGCGAAGCCGGGCGCCATCAGGTCGCAGAACTTGCGGAAGCTGAACTTCATCACGCGCGAGCAGACGAAGACGGTCAGAAGGGCGCCGATGATCGCGCCGTGGATCGCGAGGCCGCCGCCGCGGATGTTGAAGATCTGGCCGAGGTTGTCCTTGTAGCTGTCCCACTCGAAGATGACGTAGTAGAGGCGCGCGCAGATCGTCGACACCGGTACGGCGAAGATCAGGATGTCGAGCAGCTTGTCCTTCGGTTTGATGCCGTACGTTTCCGCGCGGGCGTATCCGATCGCGCTCCCGGCGACGATGCCGAGCGTAAGAAGAATGCCGTACCACATGACGTCGAGCCCGAAGACGGTGAACGCCACGTTCGACTGGGGAACGGGAAGATGGAGATTCATTCGGTCAGTCCTCCATATTCGGCAGGCGGCGAAGGCCCGCGATCTGGTCGACCGGGAGCGAGAAGACGATCGATTTCGCCTCGGTCTCAAAGCCGGCTTTCTTGACGATGTTTTTCATGATGGGGTCGCGCTGGTCGTTCGTCGCGACGATGAAGAGCATTTCCTTTTCGGTCGCGAGCGAGACGCCGAAGAACTTTTCGGCCTGTTCCTTCGCCGTTCCGCGCGCGCGGATGATCGTTCCGCCCGAGGCGCCGACCTCGCGGGCCGCGTCCATGACCGTATCGGAAAAGCCCTCGTTCGTCACGCAGACGATGAGGTGGTAGTCGGGCTTGAATTCGTCTTTTCGTTCTTCCTGGAGCTTGGCCATGGGATCGTCTCCCTCCTTGAGCTGTCCGTAGATCATATACTGGTAGGCGCGTCCGCCGGCGAATGCGCTGAACGGGACCGTGACGAGGATGCCGTTGCCGGGGACGTCGATGCGCATCTTCAGGATCGCGTCGCGGATGATCGCCTTCACGGAGGGATGCTCGCAGGCGGAGAAGAGCATCGCCTTCTCGCTGTCCTCGAGGCCGAGGATCCGCAGCGCCTCCGGTGAGGCCGTTCCGCGCGCGTTGGCCGTCACGTTGAACGTCAGGCCGTGGGCGCGGTAGATGTCGAGGAACGCGTCGATGCGCGACCGGTTTGCAATTGTGACGATCAGGTCGAGACCGTATTGTTTCATCGCGCCGCCTCCATCACATGAATTCGATGATCGTGTCCTTGGCGAAGAACGCCTTGCCGAAGACGTCCTCTCCCGCGTCCTTCGTCTTCGATCTGTGGACGAGGCCGAGGACCTGGATCGCGATCAGGGGGACCATCGCGACGAGCGCGACGAGGCCGAACGCGTCGGTCACGACGTTGCCGCCGACGGCCGTACAGGCGCCCATCGCGAACGTCAGAAGGAACGTCGCGGTCATCGGACCGGACGCGACGCCGCCCGCGTCGAACGCGATCGACGTGAAGATCGAGGGGGAGAAGAACGTCAGCGCGAGCGCGAGCGCGTAGCCGGGGATCAGGATCCACAGGATCGAGAGGCCGGTCAGGACGCGGAGCATCGAGAAGGCGATCGCGGCGGCGACGCCGATCGAGAGCGTGACGGACAGCGCCCACGAGGGGATCGAGCCGCCCGTGACGCCCTGGACCTGGTGGTTCAGAACGTGGACGGCCGGTTCCGCGGAAACGACGAAGTAGCCGAGAAGGGCGCCGAGCGGGATGAGGACCCAGTTGAGCGGAAGGCTCGCGACGATGGAGCCGAGGTAGTTGCCGACGGGCATAAAGCCGACGTTCGCGCCGGTCAGGAAGAGCACGAGGCCGACGAACGTCTCGACGAAGCCGAACAGGATCGGCACGAGCTGGTCCTTTTTCAGCTTCAGGAAGAAGACGTCGAAGATGATGAAGAAGAGGATGACGGAGCCGAGCGCCCGCGCGACCTCGCCGAGGTACGTCGGGAAGGCGTTGAGGAAGAGGCGCGAAAGGTCGCCCGTCGTATCGATGGACGGGACCGCGGCGGGGACGTAGGCGGCGTCGCTCGCGCCGTAGATGAGCCCGAGGATCAGAACGGTCAGGATCGGACCGACGGACGAGAGCGCAACGAGGCCGAACGAGTCGTTCTGGGCGCCCTTGTCGGAACGGATCGACGAAACGCCCGTGCCGAGCGCCATGATCAGGGGAACGGTCATCGGGCCGGTCGTCACGCCGCCCGCGTCGAACGCGACGGCCCAGAAGTCGGACGGCACGAAGAATGAGAGACCGAAGCAGACGATATACGAGCCGATCAGCAGGTATTTCAGCGGAACGGCGAAGAGGATGCGCA
>JAEEUO010000088.1 GCA_016286935.1 Bacillota bacterium
TCGCGCTGTTCTTCCGTGAGACGGAAGCCCACACCCGGACGGCGGCCCAGAAGAAAAAGCAGGCCGCCGCGAAGGCGAAATACGACGCGGAGAAGACGCTCGCCGGCCCCGAAGGGCCGGTCGACTGGCAGGCCGCCGCGGCCGAAGCGCTCGCGGTGAAGCGCGCCACGCTCGTTCTCGAGGCGATCGAGAAGGAAACGGAGGACGAGCCATGACGTTTGCCCAGATCGCAATGACGGCAGTCGTCGGCGTCGTGATCGTCCTGACCCTTCTGATCGCGGTCGTCGCGGCGGCGATCCGGAAACAGAAGGCTGCGGAGCGGAACGAAAACCAGCTCGCGGACTATTACCACGGCGGCCGCAGGACCGGCGCCTTCGCGCTCGCGATGACGATCGTCACGACGTACCTGTCGGCGAGCTCGTTCCTCGGCGGCCCCGGCTTTGCCTATGAGAAGGGCATCGCGTGGGCGTACCTTTCCGCCGTCCAGATCCCGGTCATCTTCCTCACGTTCGGCGTGATCGCGAAGAAGCTCGGAACGGTCAGCCGCTCCGTCGGCGCCGTCACGATCAACGACGTCCTTCGCGCGCGCTATTCCAGCCCTGTTCCGGCGATCCTCTGCTCGGTCGCGATGATCGCGTGCTACGTCATCCAGATGACGGCCCAGATCAAGGGCGGCGCGATCCTCTTCCAGACGATCACCGGCCTCAATTACGAGCGCGGCCTGCTCCTGTTCGGCATCCTGGTCGTGCTCTTTACGGCCGTCGGCGGCTTCGCGGGCCAGTCGGTCGCGAACACGCTCTTCGGCGTCCTGATGGTCATCGGGTGCGTGAGCCTCGCGATGATCCTTTCGCGCGCGAGCTCGAACGGCAGCGTCGCCGAAACGATGCAGATCCTCCACCCCGGCTGGGATTCCGTCGCGGGCACGGACGGGTCTCTGACGCCCGCGTATATGATGTCGTTCATGATCCTGACGGGGATCGGCGTCCTCGGCCTTCCGATGACCGCGTCGTGCGGAACGGCGTACCGCGACACGAAAGCCCTGAACAAGGCCATCCCGATCGGGACGCTCGTGCTGGCGTTCATCGTCCTGTCGATCCACATCGTCGGCGCGTACGCGCCGCTTCTGATCTCGATGCCCGAGATCCGCGTCATGCTCGGCGAATCGGCGGGCACGGACTACGTCCTGCCGGGCATCGTCCTGAAATACATGAGCCCGCTCGCGGCGGGGTTCTTCTTCGTGGCGCCGCTCGCCGCGATCCTGTCCTCCGTGAACGCGCTGCTCCTCTCGAGCTCCGCGACGCTCGTCCGCGATCTGTACGTCAACCACATCCTGCGCGACAAGGAACGCGCCGAGACCGAGCCGTTCCGGAAGCGCGCGGCGTTCGTGTCGCTCTTCCTCGCCGCGCTGCTCGTCCTCGCCGCGTGGGCGATCGTCCGGCTTCCGCGCTTCGCTTCGATGTCGATCGTCCGGCTGAACCTGATCGCGCTCGGCGGACTCGAATGCGCCTTCTTCTTCCCGCTCGTCGGCGGGCTGTTCTCCCGGAAGGCGACGGCGGCGGGAGCCGCTGCCGGATCGGTATCCGGCTTCCTGCTCTACGCGATCCTGATCTGGAAGGACGTCCGCCCCGGCGGATTCCTTCCCGTCGTCCCGGCTCTTCTCCTGTCCGGTATCGTCTTTGCCGCGGTCTCGTGCTTCACGCAACGGAATGCGCCGGAGCCGTCCGACAGCTTTTTCCCGAGGAGGTAATCATGGACCGACTGATCGTTGTACATCATGAATTCTTTGAACCGGAGCTCATCGGCCGGATCACGGAACGCGCGGCGGAGCTCGGCTTCCGCGTTCTCGCGTTCGACGGGCGCGTTCCCGGCGAAAAGGAAAAAGGGCGCGATGCCGTGAAGGACGCGGAGATCCTGTACGCGTTCTCGCCGCGGATGCTCCGGGCGGGAAGCGAAAAACTGAAGTGGTTCTGCTGCATGAGCGCCGGCGTCGACCTGTTCACGGATCCGTCCGTCTTTCCGAATCCCGGCGTCATGCTGACGAATTCGAACGTCTACGGACCCGCGATCGCCGAACACGTCGTCATGGCGCTTCTGATGATGATGCGGAAGATGAACGCCTACGGCGAGATCGTCCGCGAACGGAAATGGACGCGGAACCTGCCGATCGACGGCATTATCGAGAACTCCTTCCTGATCGTCGGCACGGGCAACCTCGGAACGAACATCGCCTCCCGCCTGAAGGGGATGCGCGCCGGCCGCGTGATCGGCGTGAACCGTTCGGGCGTTTTCCGCGGCGAAGAGAATCCGTTCGACGCGATCCGTCCGATCGGCGAACTCGACGGGCTGCTTGGCGAAGCGGGCGCGGTCATCCTCGCCGTTCCGAAGCTCGGCGATACGACGCGCATCATCAACGCCGACACGATCGCGAGGATGCGGGACGGCGCGTATCTTGTCAACGTCGGCCGCGGAAACGCCGTCGACCAGGCCGCCCTGATCGAAGCGCTGAACGGCGGAAAGCTGGCCGGGGCGGCGCTCGACGTGTTCGAGACGGAGCCGGTCCCGCCGGACGATCCGATCTGGGACGCGAAGAACATCCTGATCACGCCCCACGTCTCGGGCGACACGAGCCTGCCGTACACGCGCCGCGCGAACGTCGAACGGTTCCTGGCCGATCTTGAGCGGTACGCGAAAGGCGAACCGCTGCTCGGTTTGGTCGATCCGAAAAGAGGGTATTGATACGGTACACACGGAATCAACGATAAGCGAAAGGAGAGAACACCATGCCCCTTCATGTCAATCAATCGAATTTTGAACAGGAAGTTCTGCAGAGCACGAAGCCGGTTCTCGTCGACTTTTTCGCGACCTGGTGCGGCCCCTGCAAGATGCTCGGACCGACGATCGAGGAGGTCGAAGCGGAACGGAGCGACATCAAAGTCGTGAAGATCGATATCGACGAATGCCCGCGGATCGCGAACCAGTACCGCATCTCGGCCGTGCCGTCCGTATTCGTCTTCCGCAACGGCCAGGTCGCCGCGAAGACGATGGGCGTCCGCCCGAAGGAACAGATCTACCAGCTCATCGACATCGCGATGACGAGGGAGCTGTAGGATGGATTACAGGAGATTCGGCGATACGATCCTTGTCCGCATCGACAAGGACGAAGAGATCCTGACCGAGATGAAGAAGGTCGCGCTCCGGGAGAACGTGAAGCTCGCGGAGGTCAACGCCCTCGCCGCGCTCTCGGAGATGACCGTCGCGCTGTACGACGTCCCGAACCGCAAGTTCATCCCGAACCACGTCGACGGGCCGCTTGAGGTGACGTCGCTCCACGGCAACATCAACACGATGAACGGCGAATACTACACCCACATCCACTGCTCCGCCGGAAACGCGGAGGGGACCGTCTTCGGCGGCCACCTCGTCAGCGCCGTCGTCAGCGGCACATGCGAGATGTTCATCCGCGTGATCGACGGAACGGTCGACCGCTTCCGCGACGAGGAGGTCACCGGGCTGAATCTGTGGAAGTTTGAATAGGGCGTCCGGAACGGAACCCGCGGTTCGGCCTGCCGGGCCGGACAAACCGGATATAACGGATAAAACAGACAAAACAAAACCGCCTCCCGAGGGAGACGGTTTTACTTTGGAGCGGAAGACGAGATTCGAACTCGCGACCCTCGCCTTGGCAAGGCGATGTACTACCCCTGTACCACTTCCGCAAAAATGGTGGAGGGAGATGGATTCGAACCATCGAAAGCTCAGCTAACGGATTTACAGTCCGCCCCCTTTGGCCGCTCGGGAATCCCTCCACATCTTTTGATAACATGATGCTGTATATTGTTATTCGGTTTTCAAGGTTCCGGCCGGAGGCACGATTGGAGCTGGCAGAGGGAATCGAACCCCCAACCTGCTGATTACAAATCAGCTGCTCTACCGTTGAGCCATGCCAGCGAGAGAAAAGAAGTGGCGACCCGAACCGGGCTCGAACCGGTGACCTCCAGCGTGACAGGCTGGCATTCTAACCAGCTGAACTACCGGGCCGCGATTTCTTTCTTCTTTACGCCCTTCCGGAAAAAGGCCTGGTGGGCGTAATAGGACTCGAACCTATGACCCCCTGCTTGTAAGGCAGGTGCTCTGACCAGCTGAGCTATACGCCCGAGCACTCACGTCGTTTTTTACCTGACGCAAGTACAAATATTACACGGAGTTGCCTCTTTTGTCAAGCAAATTTTCACCTTTTTTCGGTAAAATCCGGTGAAATCGGAACGAGTCCGACGGTCCTCTCCGCGGGTCCGAAACGCACGCTTCCGGCCGTCGTTTCGGTCAGGATCCCGCGCACGGTCTCCTCGTCTTCGGGAGACGTTTCGACGGTCACGGTCACGTCCTCCGCGTACGCCGGGTCGCGCATCGCGAAGGCTCCCTCCTTCTCCCGGTTGCGAAGCTTTCCGAGGGCCGTATACGCGAACGACGCCGTGAACGACACGCGCTCCGACGCGTCCGCGATACCCGCGTCCCCGACGGCCATCTTCGCGGTGGAGCTGTACGCGCGGACGAGGCCGCCCGTTCCGAGCAGCCTTCCGCCGAAGTATCTTACGACGGCCACCGCGACGTTCGTCAGGTCCTCCTTCTCGAGCATCGCCAGGATCGGCGGCCCGGACGTTCCCTGGGGCTCGCCGGCGTCGCTCGCCCACTCGAGTTCCTTCTTCCGGCCGACGATGAAGGCGGGCACGACGTGGGTCGCGTCTTTGTAGCGCTCGCGGATCTCCGCGAAGAACGCGTCCGCCTCCTCCTTCGAGGACACGGGGCGCGCGAACGCGATGAAGCGCGAGCGGTCGATCACCTGCTCGGCGGAGCCTTCCTGTTGTATCGTTCGGAATAGGATCATGCGTTTACCTGTAAGCGTGTTGAACAAAACGTACGTTTTAGCCGGCACTTGGCGATTGGCGAGTCGAAGACGAAGACAGAGCCTACGGTTTCCTCCGAATTGCTTTCCGCGTTGCGGAAAGGACGGAAACCGTGAGATTTTCGCGGCAAGGCGAAAATCTTAGTACCGCTGCGTTAAGAAACGTCCAGGCGCGAGCCGTGTTTTGTGAAACATGCTTACGGGTGAACGTATGGTTCAAGTCTGGCGTAATCCTCGACGGAAAGCTCCGCCGAGATGACGGTTCCGTCCGCGGTGTAGTCTGCGATCACGGCGTCGTACTGTTCGCGGAGGTAGGAGACGATGTCGCCGCGGGTATACGGGATCACGAGGCGCGCGGCGATCCGGTCGCCGAAGAGGTGGTTCCGGATCGCGTCGAGCAGCTTGTCCCACCCTTCTCCCGTCTTCGCGGAGAGCAGAAGCGCCTCCTCCTTCTCGGGGAAGCCGAGCTCGCTCCGCTCCTCCGCGTTGAGAAGATCGCATTTGTTGTAGACGACGACGGAATCCTTCCCGCCCGCGCCGATCTCGCCGAGCACGGTCCGCGTCACGTCCACCTGGAATTCATGTTCCGCGTACGAGGCGTCGACGTCGTCGCTCAGGAGATCCGCCGTCGCGACCTCCTCCAGCGTCG
>JAEEUO010000089.1 GCA_016286935.1 Bacillota bacterium
ACCCGGAGGTTCCGAACCGATGAACGCACCCTTCCGCGACTACGGCGGCCAGGAGAATTCCATCTTCGTCAGCTACGCCCACAGGGACGCGGCCGACGTTTACCCTGCGATCGAAGCGCTGCACGCGCGGGGCTTCCGGATCTGGTACGACGAGGGGATCGAGGCCGGGCAGGACTGGGCGGACGCGATCGGAACGAACCTTGAAAAGGCGTCCGTCGTCCTCGCGTTCCTTTCGAAGAACTTCGTTTCGAGCGACAACTGCCTCCGCGAGATCGCGTTCGCGGAGAAAAACAGCGTCCCGGTCGTCAGCGTTTCGATCGACGGCGTCGTGCTCCCGGACGATCTCGCGAAGAAGCTGACCGTCCGCCAGATCACGAACATGGCGGACTACGCGACGTACGGAGCGCTCGCGGACGCGCTGTCGCCCTCCCTCGAACGGTACGGGACAAGAGGCGGCGCGGAAACCGCGCCCGCCGCGGGCGGAACGACCGCGTTCGAAGACCGGAAGATCACGCTCGCGAAGAAGAAACAGGCCAAAAAGACCGGCACGGTCCTCCTCGCGGTCCTCGCGCTGATCGCGATCCTCGCGGGGATCCTGTTCGGCGTTTTCTTCAAAAACGTCCCGAACGTCGTCGGCCTCGACGCGGATGCCGCGGAGGAGGCGCTGCGAACGTCCGGCTTCCGCCCGACGGTGAGCTTCGACTATTCCGACGAAGCCCCCTACGGGATCATCACCGCCCAGTCCTCGGCCGGCAGGACGTTCAAATTCATCCCGGTCGTCATCACCGAATCCCTCGGCTCGAAGGAGGACCTGACCGACGTCCCCGACACGGTCGGCGACCACGTTTCCGACGGCGTCTCGAAGATGCTCGCCGCGGATCTCAAAAAATTCTCCGTCGCGGAGGACAACGAGACGAACAAGGGGACCGAACAGAACCACATCGCGAGCCAGTCGATCCCGGCAGGCCTTCGCGTTTCGAAGAAGAACGCCGTTTCCCTCGGCGTCGCGACGGAGGACGGCACGGTGACGTTCGAACGGACGGTCAGCCGGAAAACGATCGTCTACAAGGTCTACGTCGGGAAGCCCGTGCGCGTGACGGTCGACGACGCGACGGATGAAGTCGTGTTCGAATACGACGACGCGACGGTCACGGTCGACCGCGACGGCGCGGTGACGGTCGATTCGGACCTTCCCGGCGGCGGCGCGGACGGCCGCGTGACGACGGCCGACGAAAACGGCAACGACCTCACCTCCGGAAGGAACAACGAAGCGCCGAACGATGACAACGGGCCGGACGACAACGGCGAAGCGAACACAGGCGGCGAACCGAACACCGGCGACGACGATACCCAGACCGGTAACGGCGGCCAGAACAACACCGGCAACGAAACGAACACCGGCGACGAACCGAACGGCAACGGAGACAACACCCAGACCGGCGATACGACCGGAGACGGCCAGAACAATACCGGCAACGAAACAAACGCCGGCAACGGCAGCGAAGGCAACACCGAAACTGTCCACAACTCCGCCCTTCTCAAGGCGCTCGGCCTCGACACCATGTCCGATGCCGACCTCGCCAAAATCAAGGCCGTGACGCTCATCGGAACGAAGAACCTCAGCGATCAGTTCGACCTCTACAACCCCTCCGCGACGCCCGACCTGACCGCGATGTACGGCAGCTCGATCCATCAACGGGATCCGGATCACTCGACCGTCTATTACAGCTACAATCTCTTCGATACCGGCGCCTCCACGGGTTCCACCGTACCGGGTACTCTGAACGACCTATCGGATCTCGCGAAGCTGCCGAACCTCGAAGTCCTGATCCTCGACGGCCAGAACATCTCCGACATTACCCCGATCCTCGCGCTGACGAACCTGCGCCGCCTCTCGCTGAGCTGCAACCCGCTTTCGTCGATCACCGGGATCGAGGCGCTCACAAACCTCGAATACCTCAGCCTGACCGACACGAACGTCAGCAGCATCACCCCCGCGCTGAGCTGCCCGAAGCTCGTTTCCCTCGGCCTCGACCGCACGAAGGTGACGTCGCTCGCCGGAACGGAAAACCTGCCGAATCTGAAGAACATCTCCTTCCGCCTGACGGGCGTGAACGCGATGCCGCGGTTCGCGAACGGCGCGAACGTCCAGATCACCGCGAACCAGGTCAACTTCACCGACATCTCCGGCCTCGCGACCGTCTCCTCGTTCAACAAGCTCCAGCTCGACAACGTTACGGCCGCCGATCTGCTTCCCTACGTCGCGGGGAAACCGATCGAGGGGATCTTCTGGGCCGGCGACAAAGGCGTTTCAACGCTCGGCGGTCTTTCCGGCATCAACGCGACCCATCTCGACGTCTGCATGGCGGAGGATCTCGTATCGCTTGAAGGATGCGAACAGTTCACCGCGACGGAAGTCCTGAACCTCAAGGGCTGCACCGGCATCACCGACCTCACGCCGCTCCGGAACATGCCGAATCTCAAGCTGCTGATGCTGTATGAGAGCCAGTCCGGCCTCGCGTCCCAGCTCGACGGCTCCGGGATCGAGCTCGCGTACGACACGAACTGAAGTCTTTCCGCACGAAAAAACCGCCCCTTCGGGCGGTTTTATTATGTTTTGTTTCCGGCCGCGCTATTTCGCCGCTTCCGCCGCCTTGACCGTTGCCTCCGCGGCGCGCAGCGCCTCCGCCGCGACGAATTCCTCGTACACCGCGACGGCGTTCCGGACGCAGTCGTCGCACGCGCAGAGGACGACGCCCGTATCGCGCCCCTTCAGGTCCTTGCAGAGCGTCGCCCCGCACTTCTCCTCGAACGCGCGGAGCATCGCGGCCGCCTTCGGGTTGAGCGGCTTCCCTTCGAAGTTCTTCAGGCCGAAGAGGATCTGGATGCCGCAGAGCGCGCCGCACGTCGCTTCCATGCAGCCCATCCCCGTCCCGAAGTTCGCGCCGAGCTTGCGGATCGTCTGGTAGGGCAGGTCGATCTGGTCGGCGAACGCGCAGAGCACGGCCTGGCAGCAGTTGTGCTTCTCCTTGCTGTGCTTCAGTTCAACGGCAAGCTCTTTTCGATCCATGGCGTTTCCTCTCTTTCCGCCGCTGTCCGGCGTCGAACAAAGTGATTTACAGAAATATTATTTTCGTTTACCTATAAGCGCAAACGCTGCAATTTCAACGTTTTCGTTTACAGATCCGCCGCGCCGGTCAGCCCGTACGCGCTGCGGGACAGCTTCGCGGCCCGCATGACGGCTCTCGCCATGACCTCCGCCGCAAGCGCGTGGACCGCGTTGGCGTCGGCCTCGAATTCGCCGCTCGTGACGGTGAAGATCGTGTCGCCGTCGCCGAGCGTATGGACGGGACGGATCGCGCGGGCAAAGCCGTTGTGGGCGACCTCGGCCATCTTGCGCATCATCGCCTTGTCGAGCTTCGCGTTCGTGACGACGCAGCCGATCGTCGTATTGCCGCCGGCCACCGGAGGCGGGCAGAGGAACTGTTCGAAGAGCTTCTTCTGGCCCACCCATTCGCCGGGTTTCGTATCGAAGCAGCCCGCGATGATCTCGTTCGTGTCGATGTCGTACACGTCGCCGACGGCGTTCACCGCGACGATCGCGCCGACGATGATGTTGCCGACCTGGAGCGCGTATGTCCCGAGGCCCGATTTCATCAGATGGCCCTTGCCGAGATACTTGCCGACGGACGCGCCCGTACCGGCGCCGACGACGCCCTCTTCGACGTCGCCGCCCTTCGCGTTGAGGCAGGCCTGGTAGCCCATCGCCTTGTCGGGACGGCAGTTCCAGTCGCCGATCGGCAGATCGAAGAGCGACGCGCCGGGAACGATCGGAACGACGCCGCCCGCGATCGGATACCCTTTCCCTCGCTCCTCGAGGTACTGCATCGCGCCCGAGGCCGCGTCAAGGCCGAACGCCGAGCCGCCCGAGAGCATGATCGCGTGGATCCCCTGGTTGGCGCACGTCGGCTTCAGGAGCTCCGTCTCCTTCGAGGCGGGGCCGCCGCCGCGCACGTCGCAGCTCGCGAGATACGCGCCGTCAAAGAGAAGGACGGTGCAGCCGGAGCCGCCTTCGAGGTTCTGCGCATGACCGACGGTCACGCCTTTGATGTCGGTGATTCGGACTTCTTTCATCGGTGTGTTCTCCTTTGTGATTTCAGTGGTTTCAGGCCATATCCGCCGCGCCCGGGTACCCGTACGCGCTCTTCGCGAGGCGCGCGGCGCGCATCACGGCGCGCGCCATGACCTCCGACGCGAGCGCGTGGACCGCGTTGGCGTCGGCTTCGAATTCCGCGGACGTGGAGGCGAAGATCGTGTCGCCGTCGGACAACGTGTGGGCCGGGCGGATCGCCCGCGCATAGCCGTTGTGGGCGACCTCCGCCATCTTGCGCAGCATCGCCTTCGACAGCTTCGCGTTCGTCACGACGAGGCCGATCGTCGTATTGGCGCCGGCCGGGGGAGGCGTCGCGATCGCGCGTTCGAAGTATTTGTACGGCCCCTTCCAGTCGCCCGGCCTTTCGCCGTACGCGCCCGCGATGATCTCGTTCGTGTCGATGTCGTAGACGTCTCCGGCCGCGTTGACCGCCACGATCGCCGCGACGATGATATCGCCGACGCGCAGGCCGTACGTCCCGAGGCCGCCTTTCATCATATGGTCCCAGCCGCAGTATTTGCCGATCCCGGCGCCCGTTCCGGCGCCGACGACGCCCTCTTCGACGGGTCCCGCCTTCGCGTTCCGGCAGGCCTCGTAGCCCATCTTCCGGTCGGGACGGCAGTTCCAGTCGCCGACGGGCAGATCGAACAGGGACGCCGCGGGAACGATCGGCACGAAGCCGCCAGCGATCGAGACGCCGCGGCCGTGCTCCTCGAGCCAGTCCATCGCGCCCATGCTCGCGTCGAGGCCGAACGCCGAACCGCCCGAGAGCATGATCCCCTGGACGCCCTTGTTCGCGCATTCGGGCTTCAACAGTTCCGTTTCCTTCGTCGCGGGTCCTCCGCCGCGCACGTCGCACGCGGTCAGATAATTCCCCGCGTAGAGGATCGCCGTACAGCCGGAGCCGCCCTCGTAATTCTGGGCGTGGCCGACCGTAACGCCGGTGATGTCGGTGATCAGGGCTTCGCGGATGAGGCTCATCTTACTTCCTTTCGAGGTATTCCTGGCCGCCCATGTAGGGACGGAGCGGAGTCGGGATGCGGACGCGGCCGTCGGCCTGGAGGTTGTTCTCCAGGAACGCGATCAGCATGCGCGGCGGCGCGACGACGGTGTTGTTCAGCGTATGGGGGAAGTAATTGCCGTGTTCCTTGTCCTTCACGCGGATGCCGAGACGGCGGGCCTGGGCGTCGCCGAGGTTCGAGCAGGAACCGACTTCAAAGTATTTTTTCTGGCGCGGGGACCACGCTTCGACGTCGAGGCTCTTGACCTTGAGGTCGGCGAGATCGCCCGAGCAGCACTCGAGCGTGCGGACGGGGATGTCGAGCGTGCGGAAGAGCTCGACGGTGTACTGCCAGAGTTTCTCGAACCACTTCGGGCTGTCCTCCGGCTCGC
>JAEEUO010000090.1 GCA_016286935.1 Bacillota bacterium
AGAAGCGGCGGCTCCGCTCCGGCGGCGGGAGAGGCGGTCGCCTCCCGGCCTGTGCCGTAGGCGCCGTCGAGGACGTTCTGGAGCAGGCGGCTCGCGCCGCGCGCCTTTTCCTCCTCGTTCGCGGCCTTCTCGTCGAGGTATTCGAGCATCTGGACGACGTCTCGCTCCGCGAGGCTGAGGAGCGCGCGCTTTTCGCCGCGCTTCGGAACGGAGATCGCCACACGGCTCCCGTGGAGGCTCGAGAGCCAGTCCTCGAGCAGGGCGCGGTCGGGCAGCTCCGTATCCGTCAGGATCTCCTTCGGGATCGCGAGGCTGTCGGCGTAGTATTGCTTCAGGAACGCGGCCGTCAGCTCGTCGCGCTCCCCGGGAACGTCGCGTCCGAGCGGGAAGCTGTCGCGTCCGGACAGCTTTCCGCCGCGCACGAAGAAGACGACGCCGTAGCGCCGTTTCGCGCTTTCAGTCGTCAGGACGATGTCCATCTCGGCGGCGCCTTTGAGCGTGATGCGCTGCTTTTCGGCGATGGCCTGGACGGCGCTGATGCGGTCGCGGAAGCGGGCGGCCTCCTCGAACCGCATCTCCTCCGACGCCGCCGTCATCGCTTCGGTGAGGCGGCCGACGAGCTCCTTATTCCTGCCGTCGAGGATCTGGAGCACCTCGGCGACGTCCTTCGCGTATTCGGCGGGATCCGCTTTGCCGACGCACATGCCGCCGCACTGGCCCATATGGTAGTAGAGGCACGGCCGGAATCCCGCGGGGAACGACTGCGCGTGGCACCGCTTCAGATGATAGATGTCGTTCAGGAGGCCGATGATCTGGTTGACGGAGCCGACGTCCGAATACGGCCCGAAGTAGCGCGAGCCGTCGGGATCGAGCCGCCGCGTTTTCAGAAGCCGCGGCCACGGCTCCTTCACGGTGACCTTGAGGTACGGGTACGTCTTGTCGTCGCGGAGGTCGATGTTGTAGTGGGGCTGATACTTCTTGATCAGATTGTTTTCGAGGATCAGCGCTTCGAGCTCGCTGCCGACGCGGATGTACTCGAACGACGCGACGTGGGAGACCATCGCGCGCGTCTTCGGATCGAGCTGTTCGGGCGGACGGAAATACTGGGAAACGCGCCGTTTGAGGTTGATCGCCTTTCCCACGTAGATGATCCGGCCCGTGTCGTCCCTGTGCATATAGACGCCGGGGGAATCGGGCAATTTCTTCAGATTTTCGCGGATATCGAATGCCATATACATATCATACCACAAAAACGAGGCTGGAAAAAGCCTTGCGGGCGTGGTACACTATAATGCGCGAAAACAACCTCGAATGAACGGAGGAACCCTATGAACAAACTCTTTCTCGGACCGGCCGAAGTCGCGGCGTTTACCGCCCAGGTCGGCGTCAACAAAACCTCGATGAACAAAGCCAAAGCCTTCGTGCTCGCGATCTTCGCGGGCATGTTCATCGGCTTTGCCGCGTACGGCTCGAACACGGCCGTCTGCAACCTCCTCGCGAACGGCGCGACGTTCGGCGTCGCGAAAGCGCTCCAGGGCTTCGTCTTCACCGTCGGCCTGATGCTCGTCCTCGTCGCGGGCGCGGAGCTCTTCACCGGCAACTCGCTGATCCTCGTCGCGGTCCTCGATAAAAAGGTCAAGTTCACGGCGATGCTCGCGAACTGGGTCCTGATCTGGGTCGGCAACCTCGTCGGCGCGCTCCTGCTCGTCCTCGTCATCAACGGCGCGGGCGGCCTTACGGCGGGCGGCAACATGGTCGGCGCGATCTCGCTGAAGATCGCCGCCGGAAAAGCCGGCATGTCGTTCGGCGCGGCGTTCTGCTCCGGCATCCTCTGCAACATCATCGTCTGCCTCGCCGTCTGGATGAGCTTCGCGGCCCAGGACGTCGGTTCGAAGCTGCTCGCGGCAGGCTTCCCGATCATGCTCTTCGTCGTCTCCGGCTACGAGCACTCCATCGCGAACATGACCTATCTCCCGCTCGGCATCCTCGCCAAGAACAACGCGGCGGTCGTCGCGAAGGCGCTCGAGATCGGCGTTTCCCAGGGCGCGATCGACAACCTCGGCTGGGGCTCGATGTTCGGCGCGAACCTGCTCCCCGTCACGCTCGGCAACATCGTCGGCGGCGCCTGCGTCGTCGCGCTCGCGTACTGGTACGTGTACCTCTCCGGGAAAAAGAACTGACCCGCCGGAGGGGTCCGGGGGAAGACCGAGCTGCGTCGCTGGCGGATTCCGCCTTCCCGCTCATAAACTTTGGACGAAAAAAGCAAGGCTGCAGTGACCTTGCTTTTTTTCGTATCCAAAGTTTGATTTCGCCGCGAAGGGGAATCGCCCACGCTCCTCCGCAGGCTTCCCCCGGACCCCTCCGGCGGATTCTTCTCCCCGGAAATGCCTGAGCGCTCACATCCGCCAGCGACGCAGCTCGAGCTTCCTCCGGCGTATCCTTTCCGGCGGATCCTGTTTTCCCGGAGAGCTACAGGCCCCGTTCGAGCTGCGAGCGGACGGCGAGCAGCGCGTTCGCGCGGTGCGAGATCGCGTTCTTCGTATCGGAGGGCAGGATGCCGAACGTCTCGGAGAAGCCGAGCGGGATGAAGATCGAATCGTAGCCGAAGCCGTTCTCGCCGCTCTCCTCGAACGCGATGTGGCCTTCGACGTAGCCCGTGCCCTGGATGTACGGGTAGCCGTCGTCCGTCACGGACGCGAAGAACGGATACGCGCCTTCGGGCGTGTCCTTCGGCCAGACGATCGTAACGACGGAGCAGAACCGGCCCGTGCGCTCCGCGGCAGGCGTGTCCCCGAGCTCCGCGAGGAGCTTCAGACGGTTCGCCGCGTCGTCGCCGTGTTCGCCCGCGTACCGCGCGGAGTGGACGCCGGGCGCGCCGCCGAGGGCGTCGACGACGATGCCGGAATCGTCCGCGATCGACGGGAAGCCGCACTTTTCACAGATCGCCTTCGCCTTGATCAGCGAGTTTTCCGCGAACGTTTCGCCCGGCTCGTCGGGATCGAACCCGCCGAGTCCGACGGCGTCTTTCGGGAGAAGCTCGAAGCCGAAGTCCTTTGTGATGGCCTCGAATTCGATGAGTTTATGGGCGTTGCCGGTTGCCGCGATGAGTTTCATGGAGTACCTGCTTTCGGGTAAAAGAAAAAGGGACGGGATCAGAAGCGCGAGCGCTTACGGAAGACGGCGCGGTTCCTGGGAACGCCGTTCGCGAGAAGCGTATAGAGGAAGCCGAGGAACGCGGCTCCCGCGAGGCAAGCGAGCACGATCCCGGACGTGCGGAAGATGCGGTAGGCCTCCGCGTCGGGGATGCCGAAGCGCGAGAGGATGCCGCCCTCGGGAACGTCGTTCGCCGTCACGCACGGGTATTCGCCGATCAGTGTGTTGTCGGCGTACAGCTCGTACGTTCCGGCCGTCTCACCGGCCTTCACGGGCGCCTGAAGCGTCTCGAAGAGCTTCGTGCGGTACGTGATCGAACCGGAATCCTGGGTGAGCGGGAGGGTGATGTACTGGTCGGAGGGCGCGATGACGCTGACGTCGAGCGTCGAGCCGCGCTTTACGGACGTCGTTCCGAGGAGAGCGTCCCGGTTCATCGCCTTGACGGTGTGGAAGCGCTCGAATCCCCAGTCGAGGTATTTGATGCAGTCGACGTAGCGGGTCAGATACCCTTCGGATTTCTTGCCCGCGTTCAGAACGACGACGATCAGCGTCGTCTCGTCGCGCTCCCCCGCGCTCATCAGGCAGCCGCCGGCCTCGTTCGTCGTTCCGGTCTTTCCGCAGATGACGCCCTCGTACTTCACGGGGCGCTTTTCGTTTCCGACGTAGAGCTGCTGGGAACTCGTGAGGAGCCAGTTCGTGTTCTTCAGGGAACGCGCGGACTCCCGCTTCAGCTTCGGAAAGTCGTAGGCTGTAGAGCCGCCGGCCTTGACGAACAGCGGAAGGGTGAGCGCGTGGCGCGTCATCGTCGCGAGGTCGCGCACGGTCGTGTAGTGGTTGTCGTCGTGGAGGCCGTGGGGGTTCACGAAATGCGTGTCCGCGCATTGGAGCTCGGCGGCGCGCGCGTTCATCAGGTCGGCGAACGCCTCGACGCTTCCGGAGACCGTCTTCGCGAGCGCGACGGCGATCGCGTTGTTCGACTCCATCATCAGCAGATACAGCGCCTGCTCGACCGTGAGCGAGTCGCTCGTCGTCAGGTGGATGTCCGATCCGCCGATGTACGTGTTGACGACCTCGTCGTCGATGATCACGCGGCTGTCCATCTCGAGCCGTTCGATCACGAGGATCGCGGTCATGATCTTCGTCAGCGAGGCGGGATACATCCGCGCGTCGACGTCCTTTCCGCACAGGATCGTACCGGTCGTCGCGTCCATGAGGATCGCCGCCCCGGCCGTCACCGACGGGCCCGTCGCCATGCTGCCCGTGTCCGCGAAGCACGCGGAGACCGGCAGGAAGACGAGGGCGAGTATGAGGCTGAAGAGGAGAAGGAATCGTTTCATCTGCGGAAGAATTCGTCCGTCAGCCGGACGGCGCTCTCGTAGAACGGTCCGGTCTTGCCGGACGCTTCGGTGTAATCGTGTTCCGGCGCGAAGACCGGGACGCGGCTGTCGAACAGGACGAACGGAACCGGCTCCGCGACGTGGGTGCGGATCCGGATCGGCGTCGGATGGTCGGGCAGGAGCAGGATCCGGTAGTCGGAGCCGCTCTCCCCGAGGAAGCGCATCATCGGCCCGATGATCTTCTCGTCGAACAGCTCGAGCGAGCGCGTCTTGATCGAGGGGGAGCCCTGGTGGCCGGCCTCGTCGGTCGCCTCGAGGTGGATGTAGACGAAGTCCTTTCCGCGGCGGAACGCGTCCATCGCGGCGGCGGCCTTTCCGTCGAAGTTCGATTCGACCGTTCCGGTCACGCCGGGAACGTCGATCGATTCAAGGCCGGCTAAGATGCCGATGCCCTTGATCAGGTCGACCGCGGAGATCACGGCGCCGTCGACGCCGTATTTCTCTCGGAACGGGAAGAGCGCGGGACGGCTTCCGGCGCCCCAGAGCCACAGCGAGTTCGCGGGGTGCTTTCCGGAGGCGATCCGGGCGCGGTTGATCGGGTGGTCCTTCAGAAGTTCGTAGCTCCGTTTCTGGAGGTCGAGGAAGAACGCGGCGTTCTCCCCGGCGGGAAGCTTGTCCGCGACGGGGAAGCCGAGGAAGTCGTGGGGCGGCGTCAGATCCGTCGCGAGAGAGCCGTTCCGGACGATGAGGCAGTGGCGGTAGCTCGTTCCGACGTAGAACCGGAGGCCGTCGCGCGCGAACGCGTCGTTGAGGACGTCGACGAGCACGGCGCAGTCGGCGGTCGGGATGTCGCCCGAGGCATGGTCGATCATCGTCATGTCTTCATAGGCGCAGTCCGCGTCGAACGAGCCGTCCGGGGCCGCGAGCGTGACGATGTTCGCGCGGTAGGAGACGTCGTCGTCACGCATCTCGACGCCGATCGACGCCGCTTCGAGAGGCGAACGGCCGGTGTGGCACGTCTTCGGATCATA
>JAEEUO010000091.1 GCA_016286935.1 Bacillota bacterium
GCATCACCCTCAAGGATACCCCTCAGGGCGTCCAGATCGTCCGTGAGTGAACGAAACGGCCCCCGAACGGGAAAATCCGAAACACACAAAAACCGCCGGAAACCGGCGGTTTTTTCGTATGACCGGGACGGTCAGCGGTCAGTCGTTTTTGTGCGTCTCGCGCTTCATCTCGTAGAGGCGCTGATCGGCCTCGGAGATCAGGGCGGAGAATTCGTTCTCGTCGGCGGGGATGCCGCCGGAGATGCCGAAACCGATCCGGACGAACGCCGTCTCTTCGCCGATCGTCTTCGGGAAGCCGGAATTCGACTGGAGGACGTTCAGCGCGTCGACCGCGGCGGTGTTCGGCAGAAGGATGAGGAATTCGTCGCCGCCGTAGCGGTAGGCCGTGCAGGAGGGGAAGATGGTCTTGATGAACGTGAACATCTCGGCGAGGACCTCGTCGCCGACGGTGTGGCCGTAGCGGTCGTTGAACTGCTTGAAGTAGTCGATGTCGGTCATGATGACCGTGAGCGGCTTGCCCGTGAAGGAGGGCGTATCCTCGGCGAGCGAGGTGCGGTTGCGCGCGCCGGTCAGGGCGTCGTGGCGGGAGACGTAGCGGAGCTGTTCGTAATTCGTGCGGAGTTCGAGCGTCGCTTCCGCGGATCGGACCCGCTGGCGGTAGTGGATGACGAAGCACATCGCGGTGACGAGGGCGAGGACGGAGAAGTTGTAGCCGTCGACGGCCGCGCCCTGATCGACGGACCAGAGCATGAAATAGAGGCCCGCGTACGTCACGAACGTGAGGATGATGCTGAGGACGGGATGGAAGGAGATGAAGCAGACGAAGCAGAGGACGACCGCGAAGAAGGTCGACATCTGGTCGTTCGCGAGGCGGTAGTGGCGCAGCGTGACGTACATCGCCCAGACCGACATCAGGAGATAATACAGGACGGTCAGGAGGGCGTTCACGTCGTGGGGAAGGGAGGCTTTCTTCCGGATCCGGCCGGTCACGGTCGCGAAGACGGCGCAGACGACGATGCAGTAGAGGACGCTCAGGGCGCTGATGAAGTCGGAACGGCCGAACGTGCCTTTCAAAAGCGCGTGGACCGTGAACGAGAGCAGAACGAGCAGCTCAAAAACACAGATCACCCACGAAAGATAGAACATGTTCTCGATGTTTCGCTTATCGAGGGCGGCCGTCACTTCGGGGGCGATCACGGGATTGAGTATGGAATTCCAGTTCAGCTTCTGTCTTTTCATAAAACGGGAGGCCCTTTCCTTTCGTTTCCCGCTTCGGGGCGGAGAAGATGGAACAAAGAGCTTGTATTCATTATACGCGGAACGGGAGCGTTGCCGCAACGGAAAAAAACGGAATTTTCGCAAAAAAGCGCGCGGCAGCGGCAAAAAAAGAAGAAACCGGCCGTTCGTTCGTGGTATACTTAAATTTATCTCAGCAGGAAGGAAGCGCATCCGATGACGGAGGCAGAACGGCACAAAAAAGCATTCCTCAGCGGCGTGAAAGGCGGGATCCCGATCGGGCTCGCCTATCTTGTCGTCGGCTTCACGATCGGCATCACGTGCCGCAACATCGGCGTGACGCCGCTCCAGGGCGCGTTCCTGTCGATCACGAGCCTCGCATCCGCCGGCGAATACGCGGGCCTGACCGTCATCGCGGCGGACGCGGCGTACGCGGAGATCGCGCTGATCACGCTGATCGCGAGCGCGCGGTACCTGTTGATGGGCTGCGCGCTGTCCCAGCGCCTTTCGCCGCAGATGAAGTTCCCGTGGCGCTTTCTGATCGGCTACGGGATCACGGACGAGATCTTCGCGATCTCGGTCGTACAGCCCGGCTGGCTCGATCCGTTCTTCAGCGTCGGCGCGATCCTCGTTTCGGCGCCTCTCTGGATGATCGGGACGGCGCTCGGCGCGATCCTCGGCGACGTGCTTCCGCCGCTTCTGCTCGCGGCCTTCAGCGTCGCGCTCTACGGCATGTTCATCTCCATCGTCGTCGTTCCCGCGCGGAAGGAGACGGCCGTCCTCGTCTGCGTGCTCGCAGGGTGGATCTCGTCGTTCGCGCTGTCGAAGTGGCGGCTGACGGCAGGCCTCTCCGAAGGGACGCGGACGATCCTTCTGACGATCGTCCTGGGCGTCGCCGTTTCGCTGCTCTTCCCGTACGATTCGGAGGCGGAGGACGCGGCGCTCGAGGCGGAGATCGCGCGGAGCGAAGCGAAAGCGGCGCTGCCCGCGGAGGAGGGAGGCGACGCGCGATGACCCACAACGTCTACGTCTACATCGTGATCGCGGGCCTCGTGACGTACCTGATCCGCATCCTTCCGCTCACCCTGATCCGCAAGCCGATCAAAAACAAATTCATCCGCTCCTTCCTCCACTACGTCCCGTACGTGACGCTCTCCGTCATGACGTTCCCGGCGATCCTCTACGCGACCGGGTCGCCGCTCATCGGCGGCCTCGCGATGGCTGCCGGCGTCGTGAGCGCGTGGTTCGGAGCGAATTCGTTCGTCTGCGCCGTCGTCTGCTCGGGGAGCGTTTTCCTTCTCGGCCTGTTCCTGTAAAAGAACCGTTCGAAATACACATGAAAAAGCAAAACACAAACGCACAATCGAACAAGGAACTCGGCCGGGAACTTCGCAAGAACCGCATGCTCAACGAGCCGCTGCCGAAGGTCATCCTTTCGATGGCGATCCCGTCGATCATCGCGTTCCTGATCAACTCGATCTATTCGCTCGCCGATACGTATTTCGTCAGTTCCCTAGGCAAATCCGCGACGGCTGCCGTGTCGGTCAACCAGTCGCTCGACATGTTCATCATGATGGCCGGCTCGTTCGTCGCCATCGGCGCGAACAGCTACATCGCGCGCCTCCTCGGCGCGAAGAACGAACAGAAGGCGAGCCGCGTCCTCTCCACCGCGTGGGTGACGGCGTTCGCGTTCGGGCTGATCATCCTGACCGTCGGCTGCATCTGGACCGAGCCGATCTGCCGCCTCCTCGGCGCGACGGAGACGTGCCTGAAGTACTCGATCGACTACGCGACGTACATCCTGCTCGTCGCCCCGCTCATGGCCGCGAACTTCGTCATGAACCAGTCCCTCCGCGCGGAGGGCGCCGCGATGCTGTCGATGATCGGCATGGGCTTCGGCGGGATCCTCAACTGCTTCCTCGATCCGTTCTTCATCCTCACGGAGGTGAAGATCGGTTCTCTCGTCCTCCCCGGGCTCGGCCTCGAAGTCGCGGGCGCGTCGATGGCGACGGCGCTTTCGAAGGTCGTCTCGTTCGGCATCCTCATCTTCCCGTATCTGTCGAAGCGGTCGATGCTCCGGCTTTCCCCGAAGAACATCGCGTACGAACGGGACAGCGTGCGCCAGGTCGTTTCCGTCGGCTCGTCCGCCGCGTTCCGCACGATGCTCAGCGTCATCGCGGGGATCGTCCTCAACAACCTCGCCGGCGACATCTCCGACGCGTGCCTCGCGGGGATCGGCGTCATGAACCGCGTCATGATGTTCCCGTTCGGCATCATCCTCGGCTTCGGCACCGGCTTCCAGCCCGTCATGGGATTCAACTGGGGCGCGCGCCGTTTCGACCGCGTGAAGGGGAGCCTTCGCTTCGCGACCGTGACGAGCACGGCGATCGGCGCCGTAATGGGCGCGGTCTGCTGCATCTGGGCGGAGCCGATCATCGGCCTCTTCGCGGGGACCGATCCGGAGATGATCGCGATCGGCGCGCTGGCGATCCGGCTGAACGCCGCCGCGCTCTTCATCCACGGCTGGGTCGCGACGGTCAACTGGGCCTGCGCCGCGATCGGGTACGCGAAAGGAGCCGTCCTTCTCGCGATCGCCCGCCAGGGCATCTGCTTCCTGCCGATCGTCTGGCCGCTCGCGCATTTCTTCGGCGCGAACGGCGTCGCCTCTGTCCAGGCCGTCGCGGACGTCCTCTCGGTCTTTCTCGCGATCCCCATGCTCCGGATCGTCCGGAACATGATCCGTACGGAGGAAAATGCGGAGGGGAATGCCTTGCGTGAAGGCGCATAAAATGATACACTGTTCACGCAGGCGATGTCCGCTTTGCGGCGGGCCTGCTTTATGGAACATAAAAGGAGGATACCACTATGAAATGGCAATGCTCGGTATGCGGTTATATCTATGAAGGCGAGTTCCCGCCGGAATTCTGCCCCCAGTGCAAACAGCCCAAGGAAAAGTTCATTCCTCTTGACGCGGAAGCCCGTACGTGGGCGGCGGAACACGTCGTCGGCGTCGCGAAGGGCGTCGATCCGGAGATCATCGAAGGCCTCCGCGCGAACTTCACCGGCGAATGCACCGAAGTCGGCATGTACCTGGCCATGGCCCGTGTCGCCCACCGCGAGGGATATCCCGAGATCGGCCTCTACTGGGAAAAGGCAGCGTGGGAGGAAGCCGAACACGCCGCGAAATTCGCCGAACTGCTCGGTGAAGTCGTGACCGACTCGACGAAGAAGAATCTCGAGATGCGCGTGGAAGCCGAATGCGGCGCGACGGCCGGCAAGACCGAACTCGCGAAGAAGGCGAAGGCGCTCGGACTCGACGCGATCCACGACACCGTCCACGAAATGGCGCGTGACGAGGCCCGCCACGGCAAGGCGTTTGAAGGCCTGCTGAAGAGATACTTCAAATAAACCGGAAACGCTGTGAACCGACGGGAGCCCGAACCAGGGCTCCCGTTTTGTCAAAAGAGACCCGCCGGACCGCGCGTTACGGCGGGAGCGAAAAGAACTGCCATATGAACACATATCGATACATCACGCTCCGCGAGGAGCCGGAACGCATGAACGACGCGGCCGAATGGTTCCACAGCAAATGGAGAGTTCCGGTCGAAGCGTACCGGGAATGCATGGGATCCTATCTCGGGAACGAAACGGAATACGGCTGGTATCTCTGTCTGGACGGAGAGGAGATCGTCGGCGGACTGGGCGTCATCGAGAACGACTTCCACGACAGGAAGGACCTCACGCCGAACGTCTGCGCGGTCTATACGGAGGAACGCCACCGCGGGAGAGGCATCGCGGGACACCTGCTCGATATGGCCGTGGACGATCTGCGGTCCAAAGGGATCTCGCCGGTCTATCTCGTCACGGACCACACCGGGTTCTACGAACGCTACGGCTGGGAGTTCCTCTGCATGGTGCAGGGGGACGGCGAGCCGGAGATGACAAGAATGTACATCCACCGATAGGAGGGAGGCAACGATGGGAATCTACTCGACATTCAACCGGTTCCGTGAGCCCGGGGAAGCGCAGAATCTGGAGAATCTGGAGCGCTTCGGCGAGCCGGCCTACTCGCTCTTCACGAGCACGCAGGTCATGACGGTCCACCACCGGATCGAGATCACGGACGAGAATCTGAACGTCGTGTACCGCGCGGAGACGAAGTTCCCTTCGCTCCACGACAAGACGAACATCTGCGACGCGGACGGAAACCACGTGGCGTATATGGAGCGGAAGTTCTTCTCGAT
>JAEEUO010000092.1 GCA_016286935.1 Bacillota bacterium
AGGACGGGCGACGCGTTTCCGAGCGTGAGGCAGAGAGCCGAGGCCGTAACGGTCACCGCCGAGAGGATCCGGACGCTTACGCGGTCCGCGAGTACGCCGCCGAGGGATTTGCCGAGGACGACGAACAGCGTCAGAAGAAGCGCGGCGCCGGCTCCCGTCTTCCACGGATAGGAGACGGCCGACCCGCCGATCGCGCGGACGGCGACGGCGAGAAGAAGGAGCGCGGCGATCCGTCCGACGGGGACGTCCGCCCTTCTCTTTTCCGGCGCGGCGGGAAGCGGTTCCGTGAGGAATACGCCCTTTGCGTCGGCGTGCGTGATGAGGAAGAGCCACAGCGCGATCAGAAGGATTCCGGCCGTCAGAACGATCCGGAATTGCGGAAACAGCGTTCCGACCGTCAGGCCCATCGCGCCGGGCGCGACGAACACGCCGAGCGGGCCCGCCTTTCCGCGCGCTTCGACGATCGTTTCGGTACCGCCCGCGACGTGGAAGACGCTGTTGCCGCAAGCGACGCCGATCACGCGGACCATCGCGGGAAGCGGCAGGAGCGCGAAGAGGCCGATGCAGGCGCAAGCGATCGCGCCGAGATACGGAACGCCGGCCTTGAACGAGCGCTTTTCCGCGCAGACGTCGACGGCGCGGCCGACGATGCACTGAGTCGTAAACGCGAGCGTGTTGTAGAGGATGACGGCGATCGCGAACGAAGCGGCCGTGAGAGTTCCCTTCGCGGGCCCGAAGATCACGCACGCGCAGACGGCGTCGACGAAGAAGTGGGCGACGGAATTGGCGGCGAGTCGGATCGGTCTTACGGGCATGGCGGTTCCTCCTGTTTGATTATACACAAAAACGGCGCGCCATGCTATACTGACATTGATCGAACATTCTGTTTTACGGAGCGAACCGCATGAAAAAACGTCAGATCGGACAACACCCCATAGAAGTCACGGAAATCGGTTTTGGCAGCCTTGTGATGTCGTTCGGCCAGTTGGACCTCACGCCCGAAAAAGGCGCTGAGATCGTCTCCTACGCCCTTACAAGGGGCATCAATCTCATCGATACCGCCCAGTTCTATCAGACGTACCCGCATCTCCGCCTCGCGCTGCGGAGCTGGAACGGTCCGGACCCCGTGATCTGCTCGAAATCGCTCGCGCCGGACGGCTACGGGATCTACAAGGCGATCGAGGAGGCGCGCCGTTCGCTCGACCGCGACGTGATCGACGTCTTCTTCCTCCACGAGGTCTACGGCCTCGACGATCTGTGGTACCGGAGACCGGCGCTGGAGGCCCTGAACGAAGCGAAGGCCAAGGGGAAGATCCGCCTGACCGGCATCTCCACCCACCACTCCGACGTCGCGGAGGAAGCGGCCGCGTCGGACGGCGTCGACGTCCTCTTCCCGCTCGTCAACGTCGCCTCGATGGGCATCCGCCGCGGCGACGGGTTCGGGACGAAGGAGGAGATGGAACGCGCGATCGCGACCGCTGCGGCGAACGGCAAGGGCGTCTTCGGCATGAAGGCGTTCGGCGGCGGTCCCCTGCTCCCGCGCTACCGCGAGTGCCTCGACTATGCTTTGAATATCCCCGGCCTGACGTCCGAGATGATCGGCTTCGGCTCCTGCGAGGAGGTCGACCGGATCTTCGACTATCTCGACGGAACGCTACCCGCGGACTACGCGCCCGACATGAACCGCAAGGAGCTCTTCATCGAGGAAACGGACTGCATCGGCTGCGGCGCGTGCGTCGAACGCTGCCCGAACGGCGCGCTTCATCTCAACGCCGACGGCTTCTCCGAGGTCGACCGGCGCCTCTGCATGACGTGCGGCTACTGCGCACCCGTCTGCCCGATGCGCGCGATCATCATGCTGACGAAGCGGCAAGACTGACGAAAGGAGTCCCGTATGCCCCTCCATCCCGTACTCAAACGATCCCTCCTCTTCCGCGGAATGACCGACGAGGAGATCATCTCCTGCCTGCGCGGGCTCGAAACGAAGGAGGCCGTCTACGACAAGGGCGCCGTGATCCTCGCGTCCGGCGGCACCGCGCAGCGGATGGGGCTCGTCTTCCAGGGAAGCGCGACGGTCGAGATCACCGACGTCTGGGGAAACCGGACGGCCCTCTCGCGCGTCGAGCCCGGCCAGTTTTTCGCCGAAACGTACGCCTTCCTTCCCGACGAGCCCGTTCCCGCGGACGTGATCGCGAACGAACGCACGCGGATCCTCTTCCTCCGCGTCGGCGCCATCCGCGAACCGCGCCACGCAAACGAGGCGTGGATGACGAAGCTCGTCACGAACATCCTCGCGTACACGATGCAGAACAACATCGCCCTCTCCGGCCGGGTGCTCCATACTGCGCCGAAGACGATCCGCGCCCGCGTTGAGGCGTATCTGAATTCCGTCGCGGTGAAGAAGCGCTCCCGCACGTTCGAGATCCCCTTCGACCGTCAGGGCCTCGCCGACTATCTGAACGTCGACCGGAGCGCCCTCTCGAAGGAACTCTCGCGGATGCAGGCCGAGGGCCTGATCGAGACGAAGAAAAACCGCTTCGTGTTGAACGAAGCGGCGGAAAAGACGGATCGGGATTGACGCGTTTACAGTACCGGCGCGGTCCTCTGGAGCCACCGGAAGAAGAAGTACGACGCGGCAAAGACGAGCAGGATGCCGATGATGTGGAGGACGCGGACGAACGTCGGGCCGATGAAGTAGACGAAGATGCCCGAAAGCGCGCACATCAGGAAGACCGCGTACAGGATCCAGTAGATCGTCCAGGCCTTCTTGCCCTGTTCGATCAGCGACGTCCGGCCGTTGTATTCGAGGATCTGGACCGTCGCGCGGAAGATCATGAACGTGCTGAGCAGAACGAGAACGGCGTTCATCTCGACCATCATCAGCGCGTAGGTATAGGACTGTTTGTAGAACGAGATCAGGATCAGAGAAGCCGTTACGGCCGTACCGATCATCATCAGGCGCGAAGCGCGCTGGTATTCGATGTTGTCCTGTACGGCTTTTTTCATGCCGCGGAGGCGGATGATGTAGCCGGCGAGGGTAAAGATCGCGAAGATCGTTCCGGCAAGGCCGCCGAGGAGCGACAGCGCGCCGAGCGCGAATCCCGGTTCGGCGTACATGCAGAGGCCGAGGCCCTGACGCGCGTTGTAGTTGGATTTCATTGGAAAGCGTTCCTTTCGTTATGATGTGGTGTTATTTTACAACAGATCGCGGCGGTTGTCCATTCTCTTCGTCGCAGGCGTTCTCCGGACGCGGCCCTACGCCTCGAACGACCGGAGCAGAGCGATCTCCCGCGCGTATCCCTCGAGATCGGTCGGTGTCTCGAGGCACATCGGGAGCTGTTTCAGAGCCGGGTGGTTGACGATCCGACGGAACGTCTCCCGGCCGATCGTTCCCTCGCCGATGCAGGCGTGGCGGTCCTTCCGCGCGCCGCGGGGGTTCTTCGAATCGTTGAGGTGGAGCGCCTTCAGGCGTTCGAGCCCGATCACGCGGTCAAACTCCGCGAGGACGCCGTCGAGGTCGCCGACGATGTCGTAGCCGGCGTCGCTGACGTGGCACGTGTCGAGGCAGACGCCGATCCTGTCGGAGCATTCCGTCCGGTCGATGATCGCGCGGAGTTCCTCGAACGAGGAACCGACCTCGCTGCCCTTTCCGCTCATCGTCTCGAGCAGGATCGTCGTATGGAGTTCCGGGGTCAGGACGCGGTTCACGATTTCGACGATCTGGTCGATACCGGCTTCGATCCCCTGGCCGACGTGGGAGCCGGGATGGAAGTTGTAGTAGTTGCCGGGGACGGCTTCCATGCGCGCAAGGTCGTCCTTGAAGACGCGATAGGCGAAATCGCGCACCTCCGGCTTCGCGGAACACGGATTCAGCGTATACGGCGCGTGGGCGATCAGCTTTCCGAAGCCGTTCACTTCAAGCAGCGCGTTCAGCTTCGCCGCGTCGTCGAGGTCAAGCGGCTTCGCGTCGCCGCCGCGGGGGTTGCGCGTGAAGAACTGGAACGTATTCGCGCCGATCGAGAGAGCCGTCTCGCCCATCGCGAGATAGCCGGCCGAGGCGCTCAGATGGCAGCCGAGGTAAAGCATCTCTACCGCTCCGCCCAGTTGCCGTCGATGAAGATCGGGACTTCGCGGCCGTCCTTTGTAATGCCGGTGATCGTCGCGTCGGGCGTTCCGTACATGAAGTCGACGTGGGTCGCGGAATCGTTCGCGCCGCGGGCGAGCCGCTCCTCCTTCGAAAGCTCCGTGCCGTTCTTGATGCAGGACGGATAGGAGTGGCCGAGCGCGAGGTGTCACGACGCGTTCTCGTCGAAGAGCGTGTTGTAGAAGAAGATGCCGCTCTCGGAGATCGGGGATCTCGCGGGAACGAGCGCGATCTCGCCGAGGGATTTCGCGCCGTCGTCGGTGTCGAGGATGCCCTTCAGCGTCTCCTTCCCTTCTTCGGCGTCATATTTCACGACGCGGCCGTTCTCGAACCAGAGCTCAAGGCCCTTGACGAGCGAGCCGTTGTGGTTGAGGATCATTGAGGACTTAACATAGCCATTAATATTATCCTTATCAGGCGTTCCGAAGACCTCTTCGGTCGGCATATTCGGGATGAACCAGCGCTTGTCGGCGTTCGCGCGGTGTTCGAGCGCGGCGCAGAAGACGTTGTCGCGGGCGAGGCCGACGGTCAGGTCGGTTCCGATGCCGGTCTTGATGTGGATCGCCTTGAAGTCCATCTCGTTGAGCCAGTTTGCGTTGTCCCAGAGCGTTTTCATGTGGGTCTCCCAGGCGGTGACGGGATCGGGGGAATCGAGCCGGACGGCCATGAAGATCGCCTCGTAGAGCTTTTCGACGGCCTCCTCGTCGTCCTTCGCGTCCGGAAAGACCGTTCGCGCCCACGCGGGGGACGGGACGGCGACGATCGACCACGTGACGCAGTTTCCGGCGGTGTTTTCGGAATGGGCGCGGATCGCCTTCCGGCGCGCGGAAAGTCCCTTCGCGACGCGCTCGGCGGGAGCGCCTTCATAGGCGTTCGGATCCATCGAATCGATCCAGAGATACGCGTAGTCCTCGTCGTCCATGTACCGGAAGCGGTCGACGATCCACTGCGGCGTATCCATCACGAAGTGGTCGTCCGCGTACTGGAACGCGTACTTCACGCTCGCGTCGTCGGTCCACTCAAACGTGACGCCCGTCGAACCGGCCTTGTACGCTTCGAGCGCGCACATCCGGGCGAATTCGGCGGTCGAGATGTCGGAGAGGATGCGGACTTTCTGGCCTTCGCGGAGATGGAGGCCCATCTTGACGGTGATCTCGGCGTATTTCTGCAGTTTGGCTTTGTCGGGCCTGGCGGTACTCCTTTATTGTTT
>JAEEUO010000093.1 GCA_016286935.1 Bacillota bacterium
CCCATGATGCGTGTTCCTTTCGTTTCTCAGTGCGATTCCGGACTCGGCGCGTCCGGCTTCTCGTTGATGGCGGAGATGAGCGCCTTGACGCTCGCGCGGAGGACGTCGGTGTCCGTCCCGCAGCCCCAGCCGACCGTGCCGTCGTCCCAGCGGAGCTTGATGTAGCAGCACGCGCGGCTCTTGGAGCCGAGATCGAGGCTGTGCTCGCTGTACTTCTCAAGCGTGAACGCGTAATCTGTCGCCTGCTTCAGAGCGTTGCAGACGGCGTCCAGGCGGCCGTTTCCGGCTGCGCGGACCGTTTTGGCGATGCCTTCGTTCTCGACGATGACCTCGGCCTCGAAGTTCTCTCCGTCGCGCTTCGTGTATTCGTAGTCGATGATGTCGACCGGCTTGAATCGGTTGAGATAGACGTTGCTGAAGACCTCGTAGATCTCGTGCGAGGACAGTTCCTTGTGGCCCTTGTCGGAAATGTCCTTGATCCGGTAGCCGAACTCCTCGCGCATCTCGCGCGGCAGCGAGTAGCCGTAGTTCTGTTCGAGCATGAACTCGACGCCGCCCTGGCCGGACTGGCTGTTGATGCGGATGACGTCGGCGCTGTACGTGCGGCCGAAATCGGTCGGATCGACGGGGATGTACGGGCAGTTCCAGACGTGCTGGCCCGTCTCGCGGTAGTAGCGCATGCCCTTCGCGATCGCGTCCTGGTGGCTCCCCGAGAACGCCGCGAAGACGAGCGCTCCGGCGTACGGCTGGCGCGGGTGGACCTGCATCCGCGTGAGCCGTTCGTATTTCCGGCAGATCTCCGGGAGGTTGGAAAAATCGAGGCCGGGATCGACGCCCTGCGCGTACATGTTCAGCGCGAGCGTGATGCCGTCGGCGTTTCCGGTCCGTTCGCCGTTTCCGAAGAGGCAGCACTCGATGCGCTCCGCGCCGGCGAGGACGGCGAGCTCCGCGTCCGCGACGCCCGTTCCGCGGTCGTTGTGGGTGTGCGTCGAGAGGATGACGGAATCGCGGTATTTCAGATGCTTCGAGCAGTATTCGATCTGGTTGGCGTAGACGCTCGGGAGGCTCAGCTCGACCGTCGCCGGAAGGTTGATGATCATCGGCCGTTCGGGCGTCGGACGCATGATGTCGAGCACGGCGTTGCAGACGTCGACCGCGTAGTCGACCTCCGTTCCCGTAAAGCTCTCGGGGCTGTACTCGAACAGGAAGTTGCCGTCGTACTCCTCGCTCAGCCGCTTGATCAGCGCCGCGCCGTCCGTCGCGATCTTCATGATCTCCTCCTTCGACTTGCGGAAGACCTGCTCGCGCTGCGGCACGCTCGTCGAATTGTAGAAGTGGATGATCGCGCGGGGCGCTCCCTTGACCGCCTCGAACGTCCGGCGGATGATGTGCTCGCGGCACTGGGTCAGGACCTGGATCGTCACGTCTGCGGGGATCATGTCGTTTTCGATCAGCGCGCGCGTGAGCTGGTATTCCGTCTCGCTCGCGGCCGGGAATCCGACCTCGATCTCCTTGTAGCCGATCTCGAGGAGCATCTTGTAAAACTCGATCTTCTCATCGAACGACATCGGGACGATCAGCGCCTGGTTGCCGTCGCGCAGGTCGACGCTGCACCACCGCGGCGCCTTCTCGATGTGGTCCTTCTTCCACCATTCGATCCCGTCCGTCGGAACGGGGTAATACTCCGGTCTGTACTTCGTTACGTCCATCATGGCTGCAATCCTCCCTTCGGGGGTGCGGGAGAACGAAAAAGCCCCGTCTCCCAAAGAATCATCTCTGAGAGACGGGGCATATCATCATAGAGATCCCCGCGGTACCACTCTCGTTGCCTCGAAGAGGCCGCTCATCGCGATCGGCGCGGGACGGGCTTCCGGCCTCCCCGGCGAATCGCTGCCCGGATCACGGCGGGCTTCCGGCGTCGCTTACTCCTCGCGTTTCGGCTTCGCTGCTCGGGGGTGAGTATCATACGGAGGGCGGTACTGCCTCGCACCGACCGGCAGCTCTCTCAAACGCACCCGGGCCGTTCTTCTTCCCGTCTTCGCATTTGGTTTCGCAGTTCTGCGATATGAAATTATTGGTAGTCTATCGCGCCGGACGCGAAAAGTCAAGAAAAAGTTGCGGAATTTTCGCAAAATTCATTCAAAAAAGAAGGCGGATCCCGCGTTCCGCGCGGGATCCGCCGCTATTGCGCGTTTTCGGGCCGTTTACGCGCCGCCGAGCGCCCGTTTGATCCGTGCCTGGACGAGCGGTTCGCCCATGATCTGCTGGATCGTCCAGAGGTCGGGGCTGTTCCGCCTGCCCGTGACGGCGACGCGGATCACGGTCGAGACGTGGCCGACGTGGCCCTTGTAGAGTTCGGGATTCTTCTTGAAATCCTTCGGCTTTCCGGCGTACCCGAGGTGTTCCGCGTACGAGCGGACCTTGTCGAACCAGACGGAATTGTCGTCCTCCGGATAGTACCGCGCGAGATAGCCCTCGAGGATCTCCGGGATGTCCTCCGCGGGGACCTCCTCGGGGAACGTGTCTTCCGGGACGAACGTCTCGTCGAAGAAGTAGGAGAAGTACTCGACGATCTGTTTCGCGTAGACGAGATCCTTGCGCGGCTTTTCACCGGTGCGGTCGATCGAGAGGATCCGGAGCATCTTCGCTTCGTTCGCGCGGAAGAGCTCATAGAGGTCGACGGCGTCCGCCGCCGCCGGATCCTCCGGATCGCAGTACATGCGCGTCTTCGGGTCGTACGCGCGCCCGTACCGTTCCGCCCAGTCGAGCAGGAACGCGTACAGTTCCTCCGCCGGCTTCCGGACGAGCACGTCCTTCGAGACGTCGTTCAGCTTGTTCAGGTCGAACAGCGTTCCCGACGACGACATCTTTTCGGTCGTAAAGCGGAACGATTCCCAGTCCGCGTCGGGATTCGCGATCCGCCATTCCTCGAAGTTCGAGTTCAGGATCGTGAGCAGGTATTCGCGGACGGCGTCGGGGTGGTAGCCCTCGCTCCGGTAGTAGTTCAGCGAGAGCTCGGGGTCCTTCCGCTTCGACAGCTTCCGCTTCGTATCGCCGTCCATCTTCATCAGGACGGTCGTATGGCAGAACACGGGCGGTTCCCAGCCGAGCGCGCTGAAGATCTGGACGTGGATCGGCAGCGACGACAGCCACTCCTCGCCGCGCACGACGTGGGTCGTGCCCATCAGGTGATCGTCGATGACGTGGGCGAAGTGGTAGGTCGGGATGCCGTTCTGTTTGAGCAGGACGACGTCCTGGTAGTTTTCAGGCATCGTGAGGCGGCCGCGGATCCCGTCCGTGACGGTGAACATATGGGAAGCCTTCTCCTCCTCGGTCAGTTTACAGTCCGCCGCGGAGATGTCGATTCCCTCGGAGCGGAAGCGCAGCGTGAACTTCTTCCCCGCCGCGAGTTCGGCTTCGATGTCCTCCATCGGCCGGTTGCGCCAGACGGCCCACTTGCCGTGGTAGCCGGGGTTCGCCTTCTCCGCTTCCTGGGTCTCGCGCATCGCCGCGAGCTCCTCCTCCGAGGCAAAGCACGGATACGCCTTTCCCTCGCGCACGAGCTGTTTCGCGAACGTCTGGTAGATCTCCGCGCGGTCGCTCTGGTAGTACGGTCCGTACGCGCCGACGTCGGTCGCCTTGCCGTTCTTCATCTCACCGAGCGCGCCCTCGTCGAAGCGGACGTTGAAGTACGCGAGCGAGGAGATGACGGCCTCGACGGCGCCCTCCACCTCACGCTTGTTGTCCGTGTCCTCGATGCGCAGGAAAAAGACGCCTTCGGACTGGTGGGCGAGCCGTTCGCCCGTAAAGGCACCGTAGAGATTGCCGAGATGGATGAAGCCCGTCGGAGACGGCGCGAGGCGCGTCACCTTCGCTCCCTCCGGGAGCACGCGCGGCGGGAACGCCGCGATCCAGTCGGCCGGTGTTTTCGTAATGTGCGGGAACAGCAGTTCCGCGAGTTTTTCGTAGTTCATATGCGACACCTGTGTTCGTGGCGTCTGAACGGTCTGCGAAAACCGTGTGAGACGCCGGTACTTAACGATTGACGGCCGAAGCGGCGGCAGAGTTTAGTACCGCTGCGTCGAACGCCGAGCGAGAGCGTGTTTTCACAGACCGTTTAGACCTGCCACGAAGAAAGATAACGCTTCTGTTCCTCGGTCAGCTCGTCGATCCGGATCCCCCACGCGGCGAGCTTGCGCCTCGCGATGCGTTCGTCGATCTCGTCCGAAACGTCGTAGAGGCGGTTTTCGAGTTTGCCGCGGTGTTCGAGCACGTACAGCGCCGACAGCGCCTGAACGGCGAACGAGAGGTCCATGATCTCCGCCGGATGGCCGTCGCCCGCGGCGATGTTGACGAGGCGCCCCTCCGCGATCACGGCGACCGTCCTTCCGTTCGGCAGCGTGTAGCCGACGACGTTGTTCCGGAGGAGCGTCTTCTTCACCGCGAACGATTCGAGCGCGGGCATATCGACCTCGACGTTGAAGTGGCCCGCGTTCGAGAGGATCGCGCCGTCCTTCATCTTCATCATATGGGCGGTCGTGATGACCTTTTCGCAGCCCGTGACGGTGCAGAAGAAGTCGCCGACCGGGGCGGCCTCGTCCATCGTCATCACGCGGTAGCCGTCCATCACGGCCTCCATCGCCGCGACGGGGTCGACCTCGGTGACGATGACGCGCGCGCCGAGCGAAGCGAGGCGCATGGCGACGCCCTTTCCGCACCAGCCGTAGCCGGCCACGACGGCGTCCTTTCCCGCAAGGATCAGATTCGTGTTCTGCATCAGAGCCGTCACGACGGACTGGCCCGTTCCGTAGCGGTTGTCGAAGAAGTGCTTGCACTTCGCGTCGTTGACGGCGACCATCGGGAACTTCAGAACGCCTTCGCGCTCCATCGCGCGGAGGCGGTGGATGCCCGTCGTCGTCTCCTCGCAGCCGCCGATCACGCATTCCGCGAGATCCGGCCGTTTCGTGTGGAGCAGCCCGACGAGATCGCCGCCGTCGTCGATGATCAGGTGGGGTCTGTGTTCGAGCGTCTGTTCGATGTGGCGCGCGTACTCCGCGTCGGTCGCGCCGTGGTACGCGTAGACGGACATGCCGGGATTCGTTCCGCCGTTTCCGCGGACGAGCGCCGCTGCGACGTCGTCCTGGGTCGAGAGGACGTTCGAGCCGGTCACGGCCATCTCCGCGCCGCCGGCCGCGAAGACCTCGCAGAGATACGCCGTCTTCGCTTCGAGGTGGACGGACAGGGAGACGCGAAGACCCCGGAACGGCTTCGTTTCGGTGAATTCCGCCTCCAGGGCGCTGAGGAGCGGCATATACCGCTTCACCCATTCGATCTTTCTCCGGCC
>JAEEUO010000094.1 GCA_016286935.1 Bacillota bacterium
CGAAGAGCCGGACGGCGAGGAGAACGGGATCTATACCTATCTCGGCCGCTCGGAATACGACGCGCCGGAGATCGACAACGGCGTGATCGTCCGTTCGGACCGTCCTCTCGTTCCCGGTTCGTTCGTCGACGTCCGCATCGAGGACGCCTATGACTACGATCTTGTCGGCGAGGCGCTGAACGATGCGCGGGAGGTGAAGAAATGAATCTGCCCAACAAACTGACGATGGCGCGGATCGTCGCCGTTCCCGTCTTCGTGATCCTGATGATGGCCGGCCCGTCGTGCCGCCTGTGGGCGTTCGCCGTCTTCGCGCTCGCGTCTCTGACCGACATGCTCGACGGCCGGATCGCGCGGTCGCGGAACCTCGTGACCGACTTCGGCAAGATCATGGACCCGCTGGCCGACAAGATCCTCGTTCTGGCCGCGATGGTGTGCCTCTGCGAGCTCGGCGAGATCCCCGGCTGGACGATCATCGTCGTTCGGTTCCGCGAATTCCTGATCTCCGGCATGCGCATCGTCGCCGCCGCGGACGGAAACGTCATCGCCGCCGGCATTTCCGGCAAGATCAAGACGACGCTCCAGATGGTCTCCCTCGTCCTGCTCCTGCTCGCGGGGATCCCGTCCGGCTTCCTCGCGTCCCCGGCGTTCCGCACCGTCGGACTCGTGATCTACTACGCCTCTGTCTTTATGACCGTCTACAGCGGCGCGGAATACGTCATCAAGAACAAACAGGTCTTTCTGAAAAACGGCATCTGAACCGGAAAGGAACAACGCCATGAAATCGACCGTTCTGACTGTCGGGACCGAGATCCTGTTCGGTTCCATCGTCAACACGAACGCCGCGTATCTTTCGCAGCAGCTCCAGCTTCTCGGGATCGACGTCATGTACCACCACACCGTCGGCGACAACGACAGGCGGCTCCGCGACGTCATCGACCTCTGCTTCCGCGACTGCGACCTGATCGTCACGACGGGCGGCCTCGGGCCGACCGAGGATGACCTGACGAAGGAGACCGTCGCGGCGGCGCTCGGCGATACGCTCGTCCTCCATCAGCCCTCGCTCGACGCGATGCGCGCGCGCATCGAGATGAACGGCCGGAAGATGACGCCGAACAACGTCAAACAGGCCTATCTGCCGTCCCGCGCGACGCCGTTCCCGAACGCCTGCGGAACGGCTCCCGGGTTCGCGCTCGAACGGGACGGGAAGATCATCATGTGCTTCCCCGGCCCGCCCCACGAACTCAAGGACATGTGGGAGCGCCAGGCGCTTCCGTACCTCGCGAAATACGTCGACGGCGTGATCTACCACCGCATGGTCCGCACGTTCGGCATCGGCGAATCGGCGCTCGAGACGAAGCTTCTCGACCTGATCGACGGGCAGACCGATCCGACGCTCGCGACGTACGCCAAACCCGGCATCGCCGACGTCCGCGTCGCTTCGAAGCGGAAGACGCTCGAAGAGGCGAAGGCGGCCGTTGAGGACATGATCGGAAAGGTGATGGACCGCGTCGGCGATTACGTCTATTCGACGGACGGCGAGGAGATCTACGACGTCCTCGCGAAGCGCCTGATCCGCGATGGGATCACGCTCTCGGTCGCGGAGTCGATGACAGGTGGCCTTTTCGCGGGCAAAATCACCTCTACAAGCGGCGTTTCGGCCGTTTTTGACCGAGGAATCGTCACGTACACAAACCGGGCTAAAATCGACGAACTGGGCGTTTCAGAGGGTACTCTCGAAACGCACGACGCCGTCTCTCCCGAAGTCGCGAAGGAGATGGTCGAGGGTCTCGCGAAGAAGACCGGTTCGGACCTCTGCCTCAGCGTGACGGGGTACGCGGGTCCGGGCGGCGGAACGGAGGAGTGCCCGGTCGGAACGGCGTTCATCGGCTGCTCGTATAAGGGCCGGACGATCGTCCACCATCTGCTGCCGGGACCGAACGACAACCGCGAGCTGAACCGCAACCGCGCGCTCCTGACGATGGCCTCCGTCGCGCTCGGGATGCTCGACGGGAAGCGGTAAGCGCGCATATCCCCTTATTTTTCCAGTACAAGCAAATTCCCTGAAAATAATCCTTGACCGGACTGAAAAATCGAGTTATAGTACAAACAGAACAAATGTTCTCACACCCCAAAGGAGGAACACAAGTGACAGTACAATCTGCAAAACCCGCGAAGACGGAAAAGGATAAGGCCCTCGAAGCAGCGATGCTTCAAATTGAGAAAAAGTACGGAAAAGGCGCCGTGATGAAGCTCGGCAGCGAAGGCGCCGCGCTGAACATCGAAGCGATCTCGACCGGCTCGGTGAGCCTCGATATCGCGACCGGGATCGGCGGGATCCCGAAGGGAAGGATCGTCGAGGTGTACGGACCCGAATCGTCCGGTAAGACGACCCTGACGCTCCACATGATCGCCGAATGCCAGAAACAGGGCGGCCGCGCCGCGTTCATCGACGCCGAACACGCGCTCGACCCCGACTACGCCGCGAACCTCGGCGTCAACATCGACGAACTCCTCGTCTCCCAGCCCGATACGGGCGAAGACGCGCTCGAGATCTGCGAGCTGCTCGTCCGCTCCGGCGCGATCGACATCGTCGTCATCGACTCCGTCGCCGCGCTCGTGCCGAAGGCGGAGATCCAGGGCGATATGGGCGATTCCCACGTCGGCCTCCAGGCCCGCCTGATGAGCCAGGCCCTCCGCAAGCTGACCGGCGCGATCAACAAATCCAACACCGCCGTCGTCTTCATCAACCAGCTCCGCGAAAAGGTCGGTATTATGTTCGGCAACCCCGAGGTGACGACAGGCGGCCGCGCGCTGAAGTTCTATTCGACGATGCGCTTCGACGTGCGCCGCGTCGAGTCGATCAAGACCGGCGACAAGGTCGTCGGAAACCGTACCCGCGTGAAGATCGTGAAGAACAAGGTCGCGCCCCCGTTCCGCCAGACCGAGTTCGACATCATCTACGGAAAGGGGATCAACAAGACCGGCGATATCCTCGACTGCGCCGTGGAGGCGAATCTCCTCGAGAAATCCGGCGCGTGGTACGCCTATAAGGGCGAACGGATCGGCCAGGGCCGCGAAAACGCGAAGACCTTCCTCGAGAACCACCCCGAGATCGTAGCGGAGATCGAGGCGAAGCTGAAGGAGACGATGCGCGCCAACAAGACCCAGGCGCCTTCTCCGGAGGACCTTCCCGGATTCGAAGTCGACGAGGACGGCGTGATCAAGGAATAAACCGAAAAAAGTGATTGACAGAGCCTGCTTCGAGTGGTAACGTATTCGTGTTAGCCGCTCGAGGCAGGTTTTTAAGTGTGCCGAAACGCACCTCCTGTATTAGGCGAGGCTGGATAGTGGAGGTATAAGAAAGAAATGAAAGCCATCGTAGAAACCGGCGGAAAACAGTACTTCGTCGGAGCCGGAGATCTCCTCTCCGTGGAAAAACTCGACGTCGAAGTCGGCAAGAAAGTCTCCCTCGACAAGATCCTTCTCGTTGCGGACGGTGACAACACCGTCGTCGGCACGCCGTACGTCGCGGACGCCAAGGTTCAGGCCTCGGTCCTCGAAAACGGAAAGGGCGACAAGATCGTCATCTTCAAGTACAAGCCGAAAAAGGACGAACGGAAGAAACAGGGTCACCGTCAGCCGTACACGCTGCTGAAGGTCGAATCCATCACCTGCGGCGGAAAGACCGAAAAGGCTGAAGCCGAGAAGAAGGCTGCGCCGAAGAAGGCCGCCGAGAAGAAGGAAGCCGCTCCGAAGGCCGAGACCGCTGAAGTGAAAGCGGAGACCGCCGAAAAGAAGCCGGCTGCAAAGAAAGCTACCGCGAAAGAATCGGCCGAGAAAAAGCCCGCCGCCAAGAAAGCGACGACTAAGAAGACCGAAGAAACCAAATAGGAGGTGTATTCGATATGGCATCTAAAAAGGGTGTAGGCAGTTCCAAGAACGGCCGCGACAGTGAGTCGAAACGCCTTGGAATCAAACGTCAGGACGGCCAGTTCGTCTCCGCGGGTTCGATCCTCGTTCGCCAGAGAGGCACGAAATTCCACCCCGGCAACAACGTCGGCATCGGCAGCGACGACACGCTCTTCGCGAAGGTCGACGGCACCGTCAAGTTCGAACGGATGGACAAGACCCGCAAACAGGTCAGCGTCTATTCCCAGGAAGCGTAAAAGGCGTAACGAAAGGCTGTTTCGAAAGAAACAGCCTTTTTCTTTCGCAGGAGAACTCCAATGGCAGGATTTGTCGATACAGCGAAAATCACGATCAAAAGCGGAAAAGGCGGCAACGGCGCCGTGTCGTTCCGCCGAGAGCCGTTCATCCCCGAAGGCGGGCCGGACGGCGGCGACGGCGGAAAGGGCGGCGACGTGATATTCGTCTGCGACGACGGCAAGAACACCCTGCTGGATTTCAAATACCGCCGCAAATTCGCCGCGCCCAACGGCGAAAACGGGATGTCCAAAAAGTTCTTCGGCAAAAGCGGCGAGGATCTTATAATACCCGTCCCGCGCGGGACGGTCCTGCGCGATCCGGAAAGCGGGCTCGTTATCCACGATATGTCCGACGGCCTGCCGTTCACCGCCGCGAAGGGCGGAAAGGGCGGATGGGGCAACGTGCATTTCGCCACCCCTACAAGGCAGGCGCCGCGCTTCGCCAAAAGCGGGCTCCCCGGGGGCGAACGGAATATCACTCTGGAGCTTAAAATGCTTGCCGACGTGGGGCTTGTGGGGTTCCCGAACGTAGGGAAATCCACCCTGCTTTCGGAGGTGAGCGCCGCCCGCCCGAAGATCGCGAACTACCACTTCACCACGCTTTCGCCCAATCTCGGCGTCGTAACGGTTTACGACAAAAGCTTTGTAATGGCGGATATCCCGGGGCTTATCGAAGGCGCCTCCGAAGGGCTCGGGCTGGGGCACGATTTTCTGCGGCATATCGACCGCTGCCGGCTCATCCTGCACGTTTTCGATATCTCCGCTTCGGAGCGTCCCGACCCGCTTGACGATATATTGAAAATCAACTCCGAACTGTATAAATACAGCCCGGAGCTGGCTTCGCGTCCGCAGATACTCGTCGGCAACAAGACCGATCTCGGCTATTCGGACCACGATCTTGAAAGGATAAAAGAATACGCCGCGCGGCAGGGGTGGCAGCTCTTCCTTATCTCCGGGATAATCGCGGAAGGCGTGCCGGAGCTTATGAAAGCCGCCTGCGACCTGCTCGGCACACTGCCGCCTATTGCGCGGTACGAGGAAGAG
>JAEEUO010000095.1 GCA_016286935.1 Bacillota bacterium
GAAGGCGCGAAGGCTTTGGGGATGAATCATTTCCAGACCATGGTGCACGTGATTCTGCCGCAGACGCTCCGGAACATCATGCCCCAGATCGGCAACAACTACATCATCAACGTCAAGGACACGTCCGTCATGTTCATCATCGGCTTCGCGGATTTCTTCGCGATCCACAAGATGGCGACCGGCGCGGTGTACAAGTACTTCCCGTCCGCCGTCATCGAGATGGTCGGGTATCTGACGCTGACGCTCGTGGCGTCCGTCCTGCTCCGGTGGCTGGAGCGGAAGATGGCCGGTTCCGATACGTATGAGCTCGCGGCCGGAGACCAGCTCGTCATGGCGGCCGGCACGTACTCGAACCCGAAGAAGGGGAGCCCCTTCGACGAGCGGAGCAAGGAATACGGAGGGGAACGGCAATGAGCGAACACATCATCGAGATCCGTCACCTCTCGAAATCGTTCGGAAAGAACGAGGTCCTGAAGGACATCGACTTCAACGTCCAGGCCGGCGACGTCACGGCGATCATCGGCGCGTCGGGAAGCGGAAAATCGACGCTTCTGCGCTGCATCAACCTTCTCGAGACGCCGACGAGCGGCGAGATCCTGTTCCACGGAACGGACGTGACGAAGGGCGGCGTGAACCCGTCCGCCTACCGCGCGAAGGTCGGCATGGTCTTCCAGAGCTTCAACCTCTTCGACAACATGTCCGTTCTCGAGAACTGCATGGCCGGACAGACGATCGTCGCGAAGAAGCCGAAGGCGGAGGCGCGCGACCGCGCGCTCTACTACCTCGAAAAGGTCGGCATGGCGCCGTTCATCAACGCGAAGCCGCGTCAGATCTCGGGCGGCCAGAAGCAGCGCGTCGCGATCGCGCGCGCGCTCGCGATGGAGCCGGAGGTCCTGCTGTTCGACGAGCCGACGTCCGCGCTCGACCCCGAGATGGTCGGCGAGGTCCTGACCGTCATGCGGAGCCTCGCGGAGGAGGGAACGACGATGCTCGTCGTGACCCACGAGATGAGCTTCGCGAAGGACGTCTCGAACCACGTCGTCTATATGGCGGACGGCGTCATCGTCGAGGAGGGCCCTCCGAAGGAGATCATGGTCGATCCGAAGAACGCGAAGACGCGCGAATTCCTTTCGCGGTTCCTGTAAATCACGAAATAAAAGGGGCGCCTCTCCGGCCGGAGGGGCGCCGTCTTTTTTTTGCACTTGACAAATCAAATCGTTGTGATATCATTGTGATATCAAAAAGCGGCGCGAACGACGCGCATCACGGATATACACCCAAAGCAAAGGAGAAAACAAATGCAGGAAAAAGTACTCAACGGAAGAAAGATCGGCGGACTCGTCCTGATCGCCATCCTTCTCATCTACGCGGCGGCGATCTTCGGCCTTGTCAAGAGCGTCATCCGCATCGATAACGGCGGAAATGTGGGCGTGCTCCCGCTCTGCATCGCCTGGCTCGCGCTCGGATGGATCCTTCTGCCCGGCCTGAAGGTCCTCGCTCCCCAGGAAGCGCTCGTCCTCACGCTGTTCGGCAAATACGTCGGAACGCTGAAGGGCCCCGGCTTCTTCTACGTCAACCCGTTCTGCTCGGCCGTCAACCCCGCCGCGAAGACGAAGCTGAACCAGTCCGGCGACGTCGACTCGAACAAGAAGGGACTCTCCCTGAACGTCCAGGGCGCCGCCCAGGCCGACGTCGAGATGACGACGAAGAAGATCTCCATGAAGATCATGACGCTGAACAACAGCCGCCAGAAGATCAACGACTGCCTCGGCAACCCGGTCGAGATCGGCATCGCCGTCATCTGGCGCGTGAACGACACCGCGAAGGCCGTGTTCGACGTCGACAACTACAAGGAATTCCTCTCGCTCCAGTGCGACTCCGCGCTCCGCAACATCGTCCGGCTCTATCCGTACGACGTGGCGCCGAACGTCGATACGACGGGTGACGGCGTGGCCGACGAAGGCTCGCTCCGCGGCTCGTCCGAGGTCGTCGCGGAACGCATCCGCAGCGAGATCCAGTCGAAGGTCGAGATCGCGGGACTCGAGATCGTCGAAGCCCGGATCACCTACCTCGCCTACGCGCCCGAGATCGCGGCCGTCATGCTGCAGCGCCAGCAGGCCTCCGCCATCATCGACGCGCGGAAGATGATCGTCGACGGCGCGGTCGGCATGGTCGAAATGGCCCTCGAACGCCTCGACGAAAACGGAACGGTCAAGCTCGACGACGAGCGGAAGGCCGCGATGGTCTCGAACCTGCTCGTGGTGCTCTGCGGCAACCACGACGCCCAGCCCGTCGTGAATTCCGGCTCGCTGTACTGATCCGGACGAAAGGACAAAGACAATGGACGAAAGCGCGAAAAAGCAAGTACCGCTTCGCCTTTCACCGAAGCTTTACGCGTCGATCGCGTCGTGGGCGGAGGATGACTTCCGTTCCGTCAACGGCCAGATCGAGTATCTTCTGACCGAATGCGTGAAGCAGCGCAAGAAAAACGGCGCATACGTCGGCGAAGAGATCGACGCGCCGCTCAACATCGATATTCCGGAAAGGACACGGTAACCATGCTGAAAATCGAACATTTAACGAAACAGTACGGCGACAAGAAGGCCGTCGACGACCTCTCCCTCGAGATCAGACCGGGCGAGATCTACGGCTTCATCGGCCACAACGGCGCCGGCAAGACGACGACGATCAAATGCGCGATCGGGATCCTCGATTACGACGCCGGCGATATCTTTATCGACGGCATCCGCCTCAAGGACGATCCGATCGCCTGCAAGAAGCGCATCGCCTACATCCCCGACAACCCGGATCTCTACGACTACATGACAGGGATCCAGTTCCTGAACTTCATCGCGGACGTCTTCGAGGTCCCCGCGAACGTACGTCAGGAGCGCATCCGCAAGTACGGCGACGCGTTCGCCCTGACGTCCGATCTCGCGACGAACATCGGCTCGTACTCCCACGGCATGAAACAGAAGCTGGCCGTCATCGCGGCGCTGATCCACGAACCGAAGCTCCTCATCATGGACGAACCGTTCGTCGGCCTCGACCCGAAGGCGGCGTTCACCCTGAAGGAACTCATGCACGAGCTCTGCGCGGCGGGCGGCGCGATCTTCTTCTCGACCCACGTCCTTGAGGTCGCCGAAAAGCTCTGCGACAAGATCGCGATCATCCGCAACGGCAAGCTGATCAAGAGCGGAACGATGGAAGAGGTCAAGGGCGACGAATCGCTCGAAGAGGTCTTCCTCGAGCTGGTGGAGGACTGACATGCGAAAGGCACTGATCCGTAAACAACTCCTGCAGACGATCCGCGCCGTCACCGGCAATCCGAAGACCGGCAAGCGCCGCAAAACGGGCGGGATCATCCTGATGGCGTTCCTGTTCGTGATGGTCTGGTTCTCGATGGTCATGGCGTTCTTCGGCATGACGGCGGCCTTCTCCGCGTTCTTCGACATGGGACTCGGCTGGTTCTTCTTCGCGTCGATGGCGCTCGTCACGCTCGCGGCTGGCGTTCTGATGACGATCTTCACGATCATCTCGACGGTCTACCAGGCGAAGGACAACGAACTGCTCCTCTCGCTGCCGATCCGGCCGAAGGACATCCTGTTCGCGCGGCTCTTCCAGGTCTGGATGCTCGCGATGCTCTTCATGACGATGACCGCGGTCCCGACGCTGGTCCGCTGGTTCATGCGCGCGAACGCCGGAGCGCTCGGCAATCTCTTCGCCGTCCTGATCATGCTTCTGATCCCGCTCCTCTCGGTCTCGCTCGCGAGCCTCGTCGGATGGATCGTCGCGTGGATCTCGAGCAAGCTCACGAAAGCCAAGAATTTCATGACCGTCTTCCTGACGGTCCTCTTCCTCGCCGCGTATTACGTCTTCTACTTCCGCATCAACACCATCCTCCGCGACATCGTCGCGCAGGGACCCGCGCTCGCGGAAAAGCTCTCGGGCTCGTGGAATCCGCTGTACCGCGTCGGCCAGGCGGCGTACGGCGACGTTCTGTCGTTCCTCCTGATCGCGGCGATCTGCGTCGGCGCGTTCGTCATCTGCTACGCGCTCCTTTCGCGGAACTTCGCGAAGATCGTGACGACGAAGAAGAGCGCCGAAAAGCGCGTCTACCGCGAGAAGGCGGCGCAGCAGTCGAGCCGGCGGAACGCGCTCTACCGCAAGGAGATGAAACACTTCCTCGGAAGCCCCGCCTATATGCTGAACGGCGGAATGGGCATCCTCTTCATGGCCGCGGCAGCCGTTCTGCTCTTGATCTATCAAGAGACGGCCCGATCGGCCGTCCTCACCCTCGACGCGCAGTTCCCGGGGATCGGCATCGCGAAGTTCCTGCCGCTCGCCGGCGCGCTCCTGATCGCCTTCATGGCCGCGGCGAACGACATCACCGCGCCCGCGATCTCGATCGAGGCCCACACGCTGTGGCTCTCGAAGTCGATGCCGATCACGGCGCGTGAGTTCCTCGAAGCGAAGCTTCAGCTCCACCGCGTCCTGACGTACGTGCCCACGATCCTGGTATCGATCGTATTCTTCATCGTGTTCGCGGGCGGCGGAAACGGCCTTCCGGGCCTCGATCCGAAGGACTTCGTCCTGATGCTCGCGTTCGCGCTGCTCTTCGCCGAATTCATGGGAACGTTCGGCCTCGCGGCGAACCTGCTGATGCCGAATATGACGTGGACGAACGAGACGGTCGCGGTGAAACAGAGCTACAGCGCGCTCATCGCGCTCTTCGGCGGCTGGATCTTCACGGGCCTCCTCGGCCTCGCGTTCTGGCTCCTCCGCGATACGCTCGGGCCGGTCGAGTTCCTGATGGCGGGGATCGTCTTCCTGATGCTCCTGACGATCCTTCTGCGCCGGTGGCTCTACACGCGCGGCGCAAAAAGGTATGATCAGTTATAGCAGGAGGACTCATTACCCATGGGAAACACCCCGAAAAAGAAACTGTCCCTCGGCATCCAGATCTTCATCGCCCTGGCCCTCGGCATCGTCGTCGGCTTCGCGCTGACAAAACAGGTCTCGTTTGCCAACACCTACATCAAGCCCTTCGGCACGATCTTTCTGAACCTCGTGAAGTGGGTCGTTACGCCGCTCGTCTTCTTCTCGATCATGGCCGGCGTCATCTCCATGCGCGACATCCGCAAGGTCGGCTCCGTCGGCGTGGCGACGATCGTGTATTACCTAAGCCGGACGGCGGTCGCCGTGGCGGTCGGC
>JAEEUO010000096.1 GCA_016286935.1 Bacillota bacterium
TTCGGTTCCGCTGCGCCGCCGTCTCCGGCCCATTCCGCTCCATCCGCCCGGGGAAACGCGTCCCGCGGGACCGGCGTGACGGCAAAGCCCTCCCCGGTCCGCACGATCACCGCGCCGAGCGACGCGAGGCACCAGACGGTCGCCTCGAGGTCGTCCGCGAGCGGCGGGACCGGCGCGTCCTTCGCCCCGTCCGGAAGCGCGATCCGTACCGGCGCGTCCGAAAACGCCGCCGCGATCAGAAGGCGGTGGACAAGGCTCTTCGACGGCGGAACGGCCGCCGTTCCCGTGCGAGGGCCGGGCTGTATCGTATGATCCATCGTCAGACTCCTTTGCAGTCCGGAAGATGTGAGAGATCCTTCGTTCCGACTCCGCCGCGGGCGAGCCACGCGGGGAGTTCCTCCGTTCCGGCCGTCACGATCCTTACGGAGCCGATCCGCTCCGGTACGACGAGCCGGACCGCGCCGCCGGAGGCCTTCTTGTCCGAAAGGACCGCCTCCCGCATCGCGTCCGCTCCGTACGGGATCGCTGCCGGAAGGCCGTACCGTTCCAGGCATTCGAGGAGTGCTTCGAGCGTCTCTTCGCCGCAATAGCCGTACGGGACCGCCGCACGCGTGACCGCGGCCATCCCGGCCGCGACCGCGAAGCCGTGGGGCAGCCGGTAGCCGCTCAGGAACTCCGCCGCGTGGCCGAACGTATGGCCGAAATTCAGCTTCATCCGCTCGCCGCGGTCGAATTCGTCTGCTTCGACGAGATCCCGCTTCATCCGGACGCACGCGTCGATGACCGGCGCGAACCGTTCGCGGACGGGCGTCTCCGAAACGGCGCGGAAGAGTTCTTCGCTCCCGATCATGCCGTATTTGATGACCTCCGCGCATCCGGCGCGGTATTCCCCGTCCGGGAGCGTCCGGAGCGTTTCCGGATCGATGAGGACGAGCGAAGGCTGCCAGAAGCAGCCGGCCTGGTTCTTTCCGTTCGGGAGGTCGACGCCCGTCTTTCCGCCGACCGAGGAGTCGACGGCCGCGAGGAGCGTCGTGGGGATCTGGACGAAGCGGATCCCGCGCCGGTACGTCGCCGCCGCGAATCCCGCGAGATCGCCCGTGACGCCGCCGCCGAGCGCGACGACGAGATCGTCCCGCGTCATGCGCTCTTCCGCCATTGCCTCGAGCAGCTTTCCGTACGCCGCGAGGTTCTTGTTCCGTTCGCCGTGCTCAAACACGAACGAACGCGCGACAAGGCCGGCCCGTTCGATGCTTTCCCGCACCGGACCGCCGTACAGGCCGTACACCGTGTCGTCCGAGACGATCATCGCCGTCCGCGCGTTTCCGCCGAGCGCGGCGATCCGTTCGCCGGATCCCGCGCGCAGCCCTTCGCCGATCACAACGTCGTAACCGGTCGACGCTTCGATCCGGATCGTACGCATTTCCGCCTCCCCCCTTTCGTTTTCTCTCAATCAGCGGGCATGCCGCTTACCGCAGCGCTTCCCGCAGCTTTTCCACCTTTTCCGCGAGCGCCTCATATTCTTCCGGCCGGATCGATTCCGCGCCGTCCGTGAGGGCGTGCTCCGGGTCGTTGTGGACCTCGATCATCAGCCCGTCCGCGCCGGCCGCGACGGCCGCGAGCGCCATCGGCGGCACGATCCGCGCCAGTCCCGTCGCGTGGCTCGGGTCGACGATGACCGGGAGATGCGTCATTTCGCGGAGCATCGGAACGGCCGACAGGTCGAGCGTGTTGCGCAACGTGTCGCTGAACGTGCGGATCCCGCGCTCGCAGAGGATCACGCGGTCGTTCCCGTTCGCCATGATGTATTCCGCGCTCATCAGGAGCTCGTTCAGCGTGTTCGCGAGGCCGCGCTTCAGAAGCACCGGCTTCCCCGACCGCCCGAGTTCCTTCAGAAGGTCGAAGTTCTGCATGTTCCGCGCGCCGACCTGGAGGATGTCGATGTCCTCGAACAGCGGCAGGTCCGCCGCGCTCATGATCTCCGTCACGAGCGGAAGCCCCGTCTCGCGCCGCGCGATCCGGAGCAGTTCAAGTCCCTTCGCGTGAAGGCCCTGGAACGCATACGGGGACGTGCGCGGCTTGTATGCGCCGCCGCGGAGGATGTTCGCGCCCGCTTTTTTGACGGCGCGCGCAATCGAGACGATCTGGTCCTCCGTCTCGACCGAGCAGGGGCCCGCGATCATCGCGAAATGGCCGCCGCCGATCCGTACGCCGCCGGCCTCGATCACCGTATCGTCCGGGTGCGCCTCCCGCGTCGTTTTCCGAAACACTTCGTTCGTCATATCCGTCGGCTCCTTTGCCCGTTTCTCATTCGTCTTCCGCGCGGACGATCGTTCCGCCGCCGACGACCGTATCGCCGTCGTAGAAGACGACGGCCTGGCCGGCCGTGATCGCGCGCTGGGGCTCGTCGAACACGACGCGCACCGTTCCGCCCGCCGCCGGATACACCGTCGCCGGCTGCTCCTTCTGGCGGTAGCGCGCCTTCGCGTTCATGCGGAGCGGCTCCGCGAGTTCCGGGATCGCGATCCAGTTCACGTCCGCCGCGCAGAGGACGCGTTTGAACAGCTTCTCCTCCGGCCCGAGCGAGACCGTGTTGTTCTCCATATCCTTTTCATAGACGTATACCGGCTCGCCCATCGCGATGCCGAGGCCCTTCCGCTGGCCGATCGTGTAGCGGACCGCGCCCTTGTGGCGGCCGACGGCCGTACCGTCCGGCCCGAGGAAATCGCCCTCAGGGTACGTCTTCCCGGTGTATCGCTCCATGAACGACGCGTAGTCGCCGTCCGGAACGAAGCAGATGTCCTGGCTGTCGTGCTTCCGGGCGTTGACGAAGCCGAGGCTCTCCGCCAGACGGCGCGTTTCGTCCTTCGTCATCTCCCCGAGCGGGAAGCGGACGCGGCGGAGCTGGTCCTGGGTGAGCGAATAGAGGACGTAGCTCTGGTCCTTCGACGGATCGAGCGCCTTTTTCAAAAGCCATCGGCCGGACGCATCGTCGTATCCGACGCGCGCGTAGTGGCCCGTCGCGACGGCGTCGATCCCGTTTTCATCGGCGTATTCGAACAGCTTGCCGAACTTCATCACGCGGTTGCAGTCGACGCAGGGATTCGGCGTTCCGCCGGCCTCGTAGACGCGGACGAACCGGTCGATGATCTCCTTCCGGAACTCTTTCGTATAGTCGAGCACCTCGAACGGGACGTTCAGTTCGTTCGCGACCGCCCGCGCGTCCTCGATGTCGTCGAGCGAGCAGCAAACCTTCGCCTTTCCGAGCCCGAGCTCCGCGCTGCGGTACAGGCGCATCGTCGCGCCCGTCACGTCGTAGCCCTGTTCGCACAGCAAATAAGCGGCGACCGAACTGTCCACCCCGCCGCTCATCGCGACGAGCGCCGTCTTTTCGCGCGTTTCCGCCATCTCCGGAGCACCTCCCTGCGTTATTCTCTGAAATAACAGTATAGCATAAAAAAGCCCGCGCATACAGCGCGGGCTATAAATCGGGATGCGTTACTGCTCCGTCGGGTACTCGGACTTGCCGGTGATCTTCTTCTTGAGGATCTTGAAGGCGCGCTTCAGCGCGTACGGTCCGACGACCTTCATCATCTCCTCGGCGGTGTGCATGTCGCTCGCGGCGGGGAGATCGCGGGAGAGGTGGATCGCGTCGAACTGGCAGCGCGTCGTGCAGAGGCCGCAGCCGATGCACTGGTTCAGGTCGACCGTCGTCGCGCCGCATTTCAGGCAGCGGTTCGCCTCGATCTTCACCTGTTCCTCGGTCAGCGCGAGCCGGAGGTCGCGGAACGTCTTCGTCGGGTCGCCTTCCTTCACGGCCGGGACCTGGCGCTTCGCGTTGTCGTACGATTCGACCCGGATGTCGTCGCGGTCGAGCTCGATGAACTCGCGGAGGTCGCGGCCGATCGTGAGGGACTGGCCCGGGTGGACGTAGCGGTTGATCGAGACCATGGCCTGGCGGCCGGCTGCGATCGCGTCGATGACGAATTTCTGGCCGGTGTAGATGTCGCCGCCGACGAAGATGTCGGGTTCGGCCGTCTGGAGCGTGACGGGATCGGCCTTCGCGGTGCCGTTGCGGTTGAATTCGACCTTCGTGCCGTCGAGGAGCTTTCCCCAGTCGGCGCGCTGGCCGATGCAGTAGAGAACGGTCGTGCAGCCGACTTCGGTCGTTTCGCCGTCGTCGAACTTCGGATCGAAGCGGCCCTCCGCGTTCTTCACGGAGAGGCACTTCCGGAACGCGATGCCGGCGCACTTGCCGCCGGCGGTCCGGATCTCGGTCTGGCCCCATCCGGCGTGGATGGAGATGCCTTCCTTCTCGCACTCCGAGCGGTCCTCTTCGCCCATCGGCATCTCGTCGTAGGATTCGAGGCAGAACAGGTCGACGTGGGAAGCGCCGGCTCTTACCGCCGTCCGCGCGACGTCCGCGCCGATGTTGCCGCCGCCGATCACGACGACGTTGCCGTCGAGCTTCGCGCCCGCGGGGCTGTTGGCCTTCCGCATGAAGTCGATGCCGCTCATCACGCCCTCCGCGTCGTCTCCGGGAACGCCGAGCCTGCCGCCGCTCTGGAGGCCGATCGCGACGAAGAACGCCTTGTAGCCGCTCTCGCGCAGTTCGGGGATCGTGACGTCTTTTCCGACGTCGACGCCGCATTTAAACTCGACGCCCATCTTCCGCAGGATCTCGATCTCGGCGTTGATGACGTCCTTTTCGAGCCGGAAGCTCGGCAGGCCGTTCACGAGCATGCCGCCGGGAGCCGCGGCCTTGTCGAACACGGTGACGGGATAGCCGTCCTTGCGGAGGTAATACGCCGCGGAGAGGCCGGCCGGGCCCGCGCCGATGACGGCGATCGGGAAGCCGGTCCACTGCTTGCCGTCCATGTTGTCGCAGATCGGGACGAATTTGTCGAGGTTCGCCCGCTCATACTGGCAGAGGAACTTCTTGATCTCGTCGATCGAGACGGGCTGGTCGATCGTGCCGCGCGTGCAGCGGCCCTCGCAGCGCTTGTTGCAGACGTCGCCGCAGACGGCCGGGAACGGGTTGTCCTGGCGGATCAGCTTGACGGCTTCCTCGTATCTGCCTTCCTTCGCCATCTTGAGGTAGCCCTGAACGGCGATATGTGCAGGGCAGGCGGTCTTGCAGGGAGAGGTGCCGCTCTCATAGCAGTTGATCT
>JAEEUO010000097.1 GCA_016286935.1 Bacillota bacterium
TCGTCGAGCGGCAGGAAAGTATACCCGTTCACGAGCCCCCAGACGATGATCCGCTCGACCGCGTCGACGCTGTAGGCGTGGATGTCGTGCTGAAGAACGACGGAATCGGCCTTTCCCTTCACGCCGTTTACGACGTTCGTGAAGACGGTGTACGTGCTCTTCGTCTGCCCGGCGTCCCCGCTCGCGACGTTCCAGTCGAAGTACTGGAATCCCTTCTCGCGGACCATCGCCGCGAGGCGCGTCATGATCCCCGGATTGAACTCGCTTATGGTGTTCGAACTGCCGCCCGGAAAACGCGAGATCTTCGTGCGGATGCCGCCCTTCTCGTAGATCAGGTCGTCCACGATCTGAAAATCGGCGAAGAACGCCTCCTCGCTCGCGTAGATCGTCTCGTAGGAGTGCGTCGCGGTGTGGATGCCGACGGAATGGCCTTCGCGGACCTCGCGCCCGATCAGATCGCCGTACACCGGATTGTCGATGACGAAGAACGTCGCCTTGACGTTGTATCGCGCGAGGATGTCGAGAAGCCGCTCCGTGTACGGGCCGGGGCCGTCGTCGAACGTCAGGTAGACGTTCTTCCCGCCCTTCTCCGGGTCATCCTTCTGGGGAGCCGGCGCAAGCACGGTCACGGTCCGTTTCGCCGCCGCCGCGTTCCCGTACGAATCCGTCACCGCGTAGACGATCTCATACGTTCCCGGCTGGTACGGATCGACGGTGCCCGTGACGGAGACGCGCTCCGTGAGGTCGCCGTCGACGTTGTCGGCCGCGGAGAATCCGGGCTCCGTGTAATACACGCCGGCATTCAGCGTGACGGCGGCGTCGCCCGCGAGCGTGATGACCGGCGGGACGGGATCGCCGTAGACGAGCGTCCGCTGAACGGTCGTCTCGTTTCCGGCCGTATCCGAAACGGTATACGTCACAACGCCGTCCGCCTCGGTCCGGACGACGCGGTCCGTCAGGTCTCCCTCGAGGTTGTCCGTCGCCGTATAGCCCTCCTCGGCATACGGCTCGCCGGGGAGCGTAAACGTTCCCTCATTCGACACGAGCTCGATCACGGGCGGGACCGTGTCCGTTTCGATCGCGATCCGTTTCGCCCGCTCCTTCAGAAGATCCGGAACGGCGAAGGCCGCGATCGCGCAGAGGACGAGCAGGATCAACACAAGAAGGACCCGGACGGGGTGTTTCCCCTTCCGGGCCTTTCGTTTCGTTTTTCGGGATCCGCTCGGTCTCACGATTCCTCCGTGCGCTGGAATTCCTTCAGGATCTTCTTCTGTTCGTGGGTCAGCTTCGTCGGCACCTCGACGTACACTTCGACGTAGAGGTCTCCGGAGCCGAGCCCGCGGACGTGTTTGATGCCCTTGTTCTTCATGCGGAAGACGGTCCCGTTCTGGGTGCCGGCGGGGATCTTGTAGGAGATCCGGTCGGTCAGCGTCGGAACGGTGATCTCCGCGCCGAGAGCGGCCTGGGTGAACGAGATCGGCATCTTCAGCCAGAGGTCGTCGCCGCGCCGCTCGAAGTCCTTGTGGGGTTCGACGGCAAGCACGATGTAGAGGTCACCCGCGGGGCCGCCGTTCACGCCGGGTTCGCCCTGGCCGCGGATCGGGATCACGGAGTCGGAATCGACGCCGGCCGGGATGTTGATGTCGATCTTGACGGTCTTCCGGACGCTTCCCGTTCCGCCGCAGTCCTTGCAGGGATGTTCGTTGATCTGGCCCGTTCCGCCGCAGTTCGGACAGCCGGATACGGTCTGCATCTGGCCGAGAGGCGTATTGCGGATCGAACGGATCTGGCCGGATCCGTGGCACCGGTCGCACGTTTTCTTGCCCGTGCCCGGTTCGGAGCCCGTGCCCTTGCACGTCTCGCACTGGACGTTCTTCGTCAGCGAGATCGTCTTCTTGCAGCCGAACGCCGCCTCCTCGAACGTGATCGTCAGGCCCTTCTGGAGATCGGAGCCCTTGCGCGGGCCGTTCCGGGTCTGGCGGGTCCCGCCGAAGCCGCCCATTCCGCCGCCGAACATCGAGCCGAACATGTCGCCGAAGATGTCGCCGAAGCCGGACGCGTCAAAGCCGCCGAAGCCGCCCGCGCCGCCTCCGCCGAAACCGGCGTTCGGATCGATCCCCGCGAAGCCGAACTTGTCGTACCGCTCCTTCTTTTCGGGATCGGACAGAACGCTGTAGGCCTCGTTGACCTCCTTGAACTTCTCCTCGGCGTCCTTGTCGCCCGGGTTGCGGTCGGGATGGTACTTCATCGCCATCTTCCGGAAGCCGGACTTGATCTCCGCCTCGGACGCGCCCTTCGAGACGCCGAGGACCTCATAAAAATCTCTTTTTTCGTCTGCCATGATTACAGCCGATATTCCCCCGCTTTTACACGGGGGAATATCTCCTCATTTCGTCAGTTGATCGGTCAGTTCACCTTTTTGTCGTCGTCCACGACCTCGTAGTCGGCGTCGACGACGTTGTCATCGTTCGAGGCCTGCGCGCCCGCGCCGGGGTTCGGGCCCGCGTTATAGGCGCCGGCGCCCGGGTTCGGCTGGCCCTGCTGGGCCTGCTGCGCCTTCGCGTAGAGCTTCTCGGAGATGATGTGGTATTCGTTCGTCAGGGCCTCGGTCTTCGCCTTGATCTCGTCGGCGTCGGTCCCCTTCAGCGCTTCCGCGAGCGCGTCCTTCGCGGACGTCAGCTTCGCCTTTTCGTCTTCGGAGAGGTGCCCTTCGAGGTCCTTCATGTTCTTTTCGGTCTCATAGACGAGCGTTTCGGCCTGGTTGCGGATCTCGACGGCCTCCTTGCGCTTCTTGTCCTCCGCGGCGTACTGTTCCGCCTCGGCGACCTTTTTCTTGATCTCTTCCTCGGAGAGCTTCGTCGAGGAGGAGATCGTGATGCGCTGCTCCTTGCCCGTGCCGAGGTCCTTCGCGGAGACGTTCACGATGCCGTTCGCGTCGATGTCGAAGGTGACTTCGATCTGGGGCACTCCGCGCGGGGCGGCCGGGATGCCGGAGAGCTGGAAGCGGCCGAGGGTGATGTTGTCGGCGGCCATTTCGCGCTCGCCCTGCATGACGTGGATGTCGACGGCGGACTGGTTGTCGGCCGCGGTCGAGAAGATCTGGGACTTCTTGGTCGGGATCGTCGTGTTGCGTTCGATCAGCCTCGTCGCGACGCCGCCGAGCGTCTCGATCGAGAGCGACAGCGGGGTGACGTCGAGGAGCAGGACGTCCTTGACCTCGCCGGTCAGAACGCCGGCCTGGATCGCGGCGCCGACCGCGACGCATTCATCGGGGTTGATGCCCTTGAACGGTTCCTTGCCGGTAACGCGCTTGACGGCTTCCTGGACGGCAGGGATACGGGTCGAACCGCCGACGAGGATGACCTTCGCGATGTCGCTGTTCGTGACGCCCGCGTCCTTCATCGCTTTGTGCATCGGTTCGATCGTGCGCTCGACGAGGCCGCTCGTCAGCTGGTCGAACTTCGCGCGGGTGAGGTCCATGTTGAGGTGGAGCGGTCCGTCGCTGTTGACCGTGATGAACGGGAGGTTGATGTTCGTCGTCTGGCTCGAGGAAAGTTCCTTCTTCGCCTTTTCGGCGGCTTCCTTGAGGCGCTGGAGCGCCATCTTGTCCTTGCGGAGGTCGACGCCGTTGTCTCTCTGGAACGAATCGGCGATCCAGTTCATCAGGATCTCGTCGAAGTCGTCGCCGCCGAGGTGGGTGTCGCCGTTCGTCGCGAGCACCTCGAAGACGCCGTCGCCGAGCTCGAGGATCGAGACGTCGAACGTGCCGCCGCCGAGGTCGTAGACGAGGATCTTGTGGGACGCCTGGTCCTTATCGAGGCCGTACGCGAGCGAGGCGGCCGTCGGTTCGTTGATGATTCTCTTGACGTCGAGGCCGGCGATCTTGCCGGCGTCCTTCGTCGCCTGTTTCTGGGCGTCGGAGAAGTAGGCCGGAACGGTGATGACGGCTTCGGTGACCTTTTCGCCGAGATAGCTCTCCGCATCGGTCTTGAGTTTCGTGAGGATCATCGCGGAGATGTCCTGCGGCGTATAGGTCTTTCCGTCGATCTCGATTTTGTGGTCGGAACCCATGTATCTCTTGATCGAAGAGATCGTGCGGTCGGGGTTCGTGATAGCCTGGCGTTTCGCCGTTTCGCCGACGAGACGCTCGCCGTTTTTCGTGAAGCCGACGACCGAAGGAGTCGTGCGGTTGCCTTCCGCGTTCGCGATGACGGTCGGTTCGCCGCCCTCGAGGACTGCGACGCAGCTGTTGGTCGTGCCAAGGTCGATGCCGATAACTTTACCCATTGTGTATACCTCCTGCGCTTTTCGCGCGTTTTATGACGTTGTTGTAGTTCCGATGTATCGCAACGCACGCTGTGCGCTGTTTTCGTTTTCAGTCCCCCGGGGGGCCGCTATTCCGCGACGATGACCATCGCGGGGCGGATGACCTTTCCGTTGAGCAGATAGCCCTTCTGTAAAACGGCCGCCACCTTTCCTTCGTTTCCGTTTTCGGCCGGACACGTCTGGACCGCGTGGTGGAAGTTCGGGTCGAATTCCGCGCCGAGTGCCTCGATCTCGAAGAGGCCGTGTTTCTTCAGCGCTGCGACGTATTTGTCGACGATCATGCGGACGCCGTCCTGGACGCCCTTCGCGGCCTCGTCCTTCACGGCGAGCGCTCGCTCGAAATCGTCGAGCACGGGGAGCAGATCGGTCATCAGGCTTTCGTTCGCCCGGGCGTAGATATCGCCCTTCTCCTTTTCGGTGCGCTTCCGGAAGTTCTGGAAGTCGGCCGCGAGGCGCAGGTACTGGGTCCTGAGATCCTCTTCCTCCTTCTTCTCCTCCGGCTTCGGCTCCGCGTTTTCTTCGGGCTGTCCGCCTTTCGCTTCGTCCGCCGGTTCCGCCGTTTCGCCCTGCGGCTCCGCGTGTTCCGCGGCTTCGTCCGCCGGCTTGGCTTCGTTCGGCGCTTCTCCTGCCGCCGTCACGGTCTCGTCCGGCTTGCCTTCGGCTGTGCCGGTTTCCGATTCGAACGGCGCCTGGTCGTGTTTTCTGTGTTTCATTTAGTTGAATCTCCTTCCGTGAGAGCAAAGGTCCGGTTCAGGTTTTCCGTCAGGTATTCGATGACGGAACTCACCTCGTCGTACGCCATGCGCGTCGGGCCGATGACGCCGATCCG
>JAEEUO010000098.1 GCA_016286935.1 Bacillota bacterium
CAGGCAAAGAAAAAGGTAGCAGACTTTCTATCAAAATCTGCTACCTTATTTGGTGCAGGTAATAGGACTCGAACCTACATGAAGTTGCCCTCATACGGACCTGAACCGTACGCGTCTGCCAATTCCGCCATACCTGCGCGGCAAAATGTATTATAGCAAGCCTTTTTCGAAAAGTCTACTGTTTTTTGCAGTATTCGGGCAGAAAAACGGCGCCGCGAACGTCTCCGTCCGCGGCGCTCTCCGTCATTCTTCGAGCAGCGTTTCCATCTCGGGATCGATGCGCTCTTCGGGGGCCGGCCGTTCGTTGCGGCCCTTCTTGCCGAGGCGCTGGATCTGTTCCTTGCCGTAGATGTAGTAGTCGTTCGACAGCTTTTCGGGATTGTCCTTCGTCCGTTCTTCGAGAACGAGGCGGACCTTGATGCGGTTCTCGAGGATGTTCGTCTCCCAGACAACGCCGAGTCCGTCGATCGTTTTCACGCGCTCGCCGGGCTCGGGCATGCCTTTGTGGAGCTCGGCGTAGAGGTCGTTCTCGTACTTCAGGCAGCACATCAGGCGGCCGCAGATCCCCGAGATCTTCGTCGGGTTCAGCGACAGGTTCTGGACCTTCGCCATCTTGATCGACACGGGCTCAAAGTCCGGAAGCCACTGGTGGCAGCACAGGGGCCGCCCGCACGGGCCGATCCCGCCGAGCATCTTCGCCTCGTCGCGGACGCCGATCTGGCGGAGCTCGATGCGCGTGTGGAACACGCTCGCGAGGTCCTTGACGAGCTCGCGGAAGTCGACGCGCCCGTCGGCGGAGAAATAGAAGATGATCTTCGCGTTATCGAACGTCCGCTCGCAGTCGATCAGCTTCATCTCGAGGCCGTGCCGTTCGATCTTCTCCTGGCAGAGCTTCATCGACTGTTCCTTCTTCGCGAGGTTCTCCTCGTTCCGCTTCGCGTCCTCTTCGGTCGCGATGCGGATGACCTGGCGGAGCGGCTGGACGATCTCGCTCTCCTCGACCTCGATCGCCGCGTCCGACGCGATCCCGTATTCGAGGCCGCGCGCCGTCTCGACGATCACGGCCGTTCCCGGTTCGATCTCGAACCCGTTCGGGTCGAAATAATACGCTTTTCCGGCTTTCTTGAACCGGACGCCGATTACCTGAATCATATGAGTCTCCTTAGTGTTTTATATCAGTCGCAGCGTCATATCCTTCAGCGCGTATCCGACGTTGACGTTGCGCGCGAGGTCCTTCCGGGCCTCCTCCGCGGCATAGATCATGTTCTCATACGTCGCTGCGGCTTCCGGCGTGAGAGGGTTCTCCTCCAGCCGGCCGACGCGCGTTTCAAGCGCTTTCATGACGGTCTCCTCGAACGCGTCCAGAAACGCGTCGGCCGTCGGTTTGTCCTCCGATACCGTCCGGAGGAGCGGCAGATACTCGTAGTACGGCCTTCCGTCCGCCGCGAGGCGGAAGTACGTCTTCGCGAACTCCCGGATCCGGGCGGATTCCGTTTCCTCTCCGGTCTCGGCCGCGGCCTTGACGACGCGGCAGCGGGACAGGATCGTCGGGAGAAGATGGCGCGTGTTTTCCGAGAGGAGGATGAGGCAGTCCCTCCCGGGCGGCTCCTCAAGCGTCTTGAGGAGCCGGTTCTGGGCGCGCTCGGTCAGAAGATCGGCGTCCAGGATCAGCGCGACGATGCGGTCCGACGCGAGCGGCTTCTTTTTCAGGGCGTCCTGCATCGCGGCGATCCGCTCGTCGCGGAGCGCGCGGTTCCCGGACTTCCCGGAGGAGGTTCCTTCGACGAGGATCAGGTCCTCCTCGACGCCGCGGAGAAGGTTCCGGCAGGAGGCGCAGCGCCCGCACGGCTTCCTTCCGTCGCCCGTGCAGAGGAGCGCCTTCGCGTAGAGGCGCGCCGCGGGCTCCGTTGCGGCCCGCGGCCCTTCGATGATCAGCGCGTGCGTCGATCCGCCGTTTTCAAGACTGTCGATCAGTCGTTCTGCGAGGTCTCTTTTTTCCATGCGATGAGTCTGTTCAGGCGGTCGCGGATCGCGTTCGCGATCTCGCCGACGCCGCCGTTGGCGTCCAGAAGCGCGATCCGGTCCGGCTCCGCTTCCGCGAGGGCGCGGTAGCCCTCGTAGACCTTTCTGTGAAAATCGATCCGTTCGCGTTCGATGCGGTCCTTTCCGGTCTCCTCGCCCCGTTCGATCCGCGCGTTGATGCGCTTGAGGCCATCCTCGGGATCGAGGAGCAGAAGCACGGTCAGATCCGGCATCAGCCCCTGCGTCGCGTAGGCGTTGATGGCGCGGACGGCGTCGCCGAGTTCGCGCCCCGTACCTTGATAGGCGTAGCTCGAATCGACGAAGCGGTCGGAGATCACGACCTTTCCGGCTTCGAGCGTGGGACGGACCGTCTTCGCGACGTGTTCGGAGCGCGAGGCCGCGTAGAGGAGCGCCTCGCACATCGGATCCATGCCCTCGTTGGAGGGATCGAGGATCACCCCGCGGATCCGCTCCGCGATCGGCGTTCCGCCCGGCTCGCGCGTCAGAACGACTTCAAATCCGCGCGACTCGAGGTAGTTTCTGGCGGCCGTGATCTGCGTCGTCTTGCCGGCGCCGTCCGGTCCTTCGAATGTGATGAAAAGTCCGTGTTTCATTTCTCTTGTTTCTTCTGTTCGGAAGGTTTCGCGGCCTCGTCGGGCGTGCGCTTTCGTTTGGAGGTATCCCTGCCGGTGATGATGTCCGGAAAGAGGCCGAACATATACATTCCGATGACGAGGAGCGGGATGCAGAGCAGGACCGTAAAGGCCAGCCGGAGCCATTCGGATGTGCCGAACGTCGCGAACGCGTCAAACATTTCCGTCCGCCTCCCGGATGAGTTTTCCCGCGCGCACGTACAGGATCGCGTAATACACGAGGAACCCGACGAACGCGATCAGAGGGCCCGTCTTGATGAAGAGGATCGGGAACTGGAGGAGCGACGGCGAATCACCCCAGAGCCAGAACGCGCGCCACGTCACGCCGAAGATCGCGAACAGGAACGAGACCCACGCCGCGACGATGACGATCAGCGCGATGATCTGGGAGAGGAGCCGTTTCCGCCGCCCGATCAGGATCTCCTTCCGCGGGAACAGCGCGTCCTCGCGTTTGCCGAGCGGTTCGCCGTACCGGTCCGTGTCGCACATCCAGTACTGGCGGCCGGTGGACTGGTTCCCCCAGATGTGGGACCAGCCCGCGAGCGTCCGTTCGGACACATAGCGCACGTAGTCCTCCTTCGAGCGGAACCAGCGGTAATCGAGGCGGTGCTTCACGAGCATCGGATCGGCCGCGCGAAACGTTACAAGATCCCAGAACGACGCTTTTTCCACGAAGAAGCCGTCCTCCGCGAAGATATTCAAAGTCTCCTCCTCATCCTTCGGATCGAGGAAGATCTTCGAGGTGTTCATCCCCTTTTTCTGTTGTTTCGCGTAACGGCGGTCGAATTCTTCGGTGTGGCGGGACATGGTTCCTCAGCGTCAGCGGTTCAGCGCGTAAGGCGTCACCCAGTTCAGAATGTAGTCGTAGACGTCCTTGCGGTCGTCCTCGTTCAGGATCTCGTGGCGGTCGCCCTCGTAGAGCTTCATCGTCACGTTCTTCTTGCCCGCCTTGCGGTAGGCCTGAAGGACTTCGTCGACGCCCGCGCCGTAATTGCCGACCGGGTCGTCCGCGCCCGCGATCAGGAGGATCGGGAGGTCGTCGGGGACCGCGGCGAACGCGCCGGGGGTCGTGATGTACTGGATCAGTTCCATCATCGAGCGGAATGCCGAGACGGTGAACGGGAAGCCGGCGAGCTCGTCGGCCTTGTAGCGGTCGCGGTTCTCCCTGTTCTTCGAGAGCCAGGAGAGCATGTCGTTCTCGTCCTTGAAATGGTCGTTGTACGTTCCGAACGCCATGTTCGTGACCATCGGGGAGATGTAGTCGCGTCCCTTGATCGATCCGATCACGCCGCAGAGCGTCGCGCCGATCCCCGAGATCTTCGAGGCGCCGCCCGTTCCGCAGGTGCCCATCACGATCGCCGCGTCGACTTCGTTGCCGTGGAGGGCAAGGTACATGCGCGCGAGCATCGAGCCCATCGAATGGCCCATCAGCACATACGGCAGGCCCGGGTATTTCTCCTTCATCAGGCCCGTCAGAAGGTGCATGTCGTCGATCATGTGGTTCCGCGCGGCGCCTGGCGCCTTGTTGACCTCGCCGTAGTAGCCCAGTTCCTTCACCGCGGCGCCGGTGCGGCCGTGGCCGAGGTGGTCGTCGCCGCAGACGACGAAGCCGTGGTCCGCGAGGAAGAGCGCGAAGTCCTCATAGCGGCCGAAATGATCGGCCATGCCGTGGGCGATCTGGAAGACCGCCTTCGGCTGTTCGGGCTCGTAAACGGTATAGAAAATCTGATGGACGCCGTCGCTTCCGAGGAAGCTGGCTTCCGTCTTTTTCACGTTCATAATGGCCTCCTGTTCCAAGGGGTGTATTGGGGGCGCCGCCCGTCCGGGCGGCGCCTCCGTTCCGTTTCCTTATTTCGCGAGGAATTTGCGATACGCCCAGATCGCGACGCACGCGCCGACGATGGCGATCAGGACCGAGCCGATCAGCGAGCGGGCGCCGAGGCCGAGGATCCACGCGATGATGCCGCCGACGAACGAGCCGACGAGGCCGATCACAAGGTTCTTGCCGAGCGAATCGGTTCCCGTTCCCATGATCTTACCGGCGACGTAGCCGGCCGCGAGGCCGACGAGAACCCAGCAGAGAATACCCCAAAGCATAGCTGTTACCTCCTTGATTATAAAATAGCGAATGAAATGCAAACAATGCGCGGGAATCATCCCGTACATCATAATAGTACAACGAGATAAACGAAAAGAAAACCTTTTTTTCGGTATCGATCGCGCAAAGAGCAGGCGTCTTCCGCCGTGCGCTACGACAGCCTCGTCCGGTATTCGAACAGGGTGTCGCGGAGGCGCGCCGCCTTTTCGAACTGGAGGTCCTTCGCGGCGGCCAGCATCTCCTTTTCGAGGAGCTTGCAGTAGTCGGCGAGCTCGCGGCGCGTGAGCTCGAGCGGC
>JAEEUO010000099.1 GCA_016286935.1 Bacillota bacterium
AAGTGGTCGACCATCGTGCCGTAGGGGATGAACGTCAAAGAGCCCGCGAGATGGCTGTAGCGGAACTTCCGCGCGTCTCCGCCGAAGAAGTCCTCCGCCCACGGTTCCGCGAAGAATTCCATCGACATCGAGTGGACCTCGCACGCCTCCATCGTCGGCCAGACGTAGGATTCGGGGACCCGGTCGCGGTTCGTCCACGCCTCGAAGGCATGGCCCGCTTCGTGGGTCACGACCTCCACGTCGTGCTGCGTTCCGTTGAAGTTCGCGAAGATGAACGGCACGCGGTAGTCGGAGATCGTCGTGCAGTACCCGCCGCCGGCCTTGCCCTCGGTTGAGAGCACGTCGAGCAGCTCGTTGTCGAGCATCGTCCGGAAGAACCCCTCCGTCTCGGGGGAGAGCTCGCCGTAGAATTTCATGCCCGCGGCGAGGATGTCGTCGGGCGTTCCGGCCGGTCTCGGGTTGCCCGAACGGAATTCGAGCGCGTTGTCCGCGAAGCTCATCGGATACGATTTGCCGAGGCGCTTCGCCTGTTCGCGGTAGATGGCGTCCGCAACGGGGACGAGGTACTTTCGCACGGCCGCGCGGAACTTCTCCACGTCCTCCTTCGTATAGCAGTTGCGCTGCATCCGGTAGTAGCCGAGCTCCGTATAGCCGTCGTAGCCGAGCTTCCGGCCCATCCTGTCGCGCAGCTTGACGAGCTTGTCGTAGAGGTCGTCGAGCGCTTCCTGGTTGTCCTTGTACCACTGTCCTTCGGCCTTCCAGGCGGCGAGGCGGCGCGCGTCGTCCGGGTCGTTCTTGAACGGCGACATCTGGGAAAGCGTATAGGTCTTTCCCTCGAACGGGATCTGGGCGGACGCGAGCAGATCCTCGTATTCCTGGGTCAGCTTGTTTTCTTCCTGGAGTTCCGGAATGATCTCGGGACTGAAGGCCTTGAGCTGGATCTCCGTGTTCACGAACATCAGAGTGCCGTATTCCTTCTCGAAATCGGCGCGGAACGGCGACGCGAGCAGCGCGCGGTTCCACTTTTCGTCGTATTCCTGGATCTCGGGAATGACTTTCTGGAAGTACCTGACCTCCTCGTCGTAGAACGCGTTCTTCGTGTCGATGTCGTGGCGGATGTGGGCGATCGTGGACATCGTGCCGAAGTGGCGGCCGGCCTCGTCGTACGCGAGGAACGCCTTCTTCGCCTCCTCGTACGTCTTCGCGGCGTTGAGATCGCCGATGATGCTCCGGCAGGCGGCCTTCATCAGATCCGCGTCGGGGCGGAGGTACGGCATGTCTTTGAATTTCATATCGGTACTCCTTTCAGGATTATTGACTAACAATCTTTTGTATTATACCACAAAAAACCGCCCGCTAAAAGGCGGGCGGTCTGTGTTTTGTTTCCGGAAGGCCTACTTCCCGGTCTGCTGGGCGACGAGTTCGACGGCGCCGTACTTCTCGCGGAGGCGCGGCTTTTCGATCTTGCCGGTCGGGTTGCGCGGCACCTTGTCGAAGATGATCTCGCGCGGCCGCTTGTAGCGCGGAAGCTCCTGGCAGAACTGCGTGACGGCCTCCATCGCCTCGGCCTCGGTCAGGTGGTTCTGGGCGGCGAACACGTCGTCGGTCGTCGCGAGAACTCCCTCTTTCAGTTCGACGATAGCGGACGCGATCTCGCCGAGCCGCGGATGGGGACGGCCGATGACGGCGACGTCCTTGATCAGCGGGCATGCGCGCATGAAGTCCTCGATCTGGACCGGGTAGAGGTTCTCACCGCCGGTGATGATGACGTCCTTCTTGCGGTCGACGAGCCAGTAGAACCCGTCCTCGTCGCGGCGCGCCATATCGCCCGTCCAGAGCCAGCCGTCGTCCGACAGCGTCTCCGCGGTCGCTTCGGGGTTGTGATAATAGCAGACCATCACGCCGGGGCCCTTGACCGCGAGCTCGCCGACGACGTTCGCCTCCTTGATCTCGTTGTGGTTTTCATCGACGATCTTCGCCTGCCAGCCGAAGCCGGGGATTCCGATCGCGCCGACCTTATTGATGTTCTCGACGCCGAGGTGGACGCAGCCGGGGCCGATCGATTCCGAAAGGCCGTAGTTCGTGTCGTACTCGTGGTGCGGGAAGACCTCCTTCCAGCGCTTGATCAGGGACGGCGGAACGGGCTGGGCGCCGATGTGCATGAGCCGCCACTGGGAAAGTTCATAGTCGCTGAGCTTCACGTCGCCGCGTTCGATCGCGTCGAGGATATCCTGGGCCCACGGAACGAGCAGCCAGACGATCGTGCAGTGCTCGAGCGACACGGTCTCAAGGATCCACTTCGGGGAGACGCCGCGGAGCAGGACCGCCGGAGAGCCCGCGACGAGCGAGCCGAACCAGTGCATCTTCGCGCCGGTGTGGTAGAGCGGCGGGATGCAGAGGAAGCAGTCGTCGGGACCCTGGCCGTGGTGCTTCTGTTCGCAGAGCGCGGCGTGGGTCAGGCTGCGGTGCTTGTGGAGGATCGCCTTCGGGAAGCCGGTCGTGCCGGAGCTGAAGTAGATCGCGGCGTCGTCGTCTTCGGTGAGCGCGACGGGCGGCTTGCGGCTCGAGCAGAACGAGATGAACGAGAAGTAGTCCGTCGCGTAATCGGGGCAGCCCGCGCCGACGTAGAACAGCTCGTGGCACTTCGGGATGGCGTCCTTGATCTTGCGGACGCGCTCCTCGAACTCGGGCCCGAAGAACAGGATCGCCGAGTCGGAGAGGTCGAGGCAGTACTGGATCTCCTCGGCCGTGTAGCGGTAGTTCAGCGGAACGGCGACGGCTCCGGCCTTGAGGATGCCGAAGTAGACGGGCAGCCATTCGAGCGAGTTCATCATCAGGATCGCGACCTTTTCGCCCTTCTTGATCCCTCTTGCGAGGAGCAGGTTCGCGAGGCGGTTTGCGCGGAAATCGAACGCGTCCCAGCTGATCTCGCGGCGGTAGGCCGCGCCGGGGGCGGATTCGACGAGGCTGAACTCCTCCCACGATTCCTCGCGGTTCTCGTGTTCGGGGTTGATCTCGATCAGGGCCGTTTCGCCCGGATGATTGCGCGCGTTCGTTTCGAGAAATTCTGTGATCGGCATGTTGTTGTTCTCCTTTTCGTGTTCTGCGGAGGACAGGTATCAAAAAACCCGCCCGATGTCCAAGGGGCGAGTGTTTAATTCGCTGTACCACCCAAGGTTTACGTCCGTCCATCAACGGGCGCCTCATCAAAGGTCAGGCTCCGCGGCTGTATTCGCGCATCGCTTACTCGCTTAGCCTCGCACCGACCGGCTCTTCTCTCATCGCTTTCGTCGAAGGTTACTTGGTCCCCTTCATCGCCTGAATATTCAAATATGCGACGATTATACCGCCAGAGGACGCCGGCTGTCAAGCGTTAAAACAGCGACAGCTGGTCCGTGTCGGGGATCCCGCCGAGGGCGCCGCAGGCGCGGAGCGCGTCGATCAGCGTCGACGAGAGGCCCTTCGTCCGATTCTGGAGATCCTCCACCGAGCGGAACGGACCGTCCTTCCGCGCGTCCTCGATCGACTTCGCCGCCGTCTCGCCGAGGCCCGCGATCGCCTGGAGGCTCAGTCGGACCTTGCCGTCCTCGACGTTGAACTTCGTCGCCGCGGAGCTGTCGAGGCTGACGGGCAGGAATTCATATCCGCGCGCGTACATCTCATACGCGAGCTCGAGCGTGATGACTTCTTCCTTTTCAAGCGCCGTCGCGCCGTTTCCCTTTCCGTTCAGTTCGTCCATCCGCGCAAGGACCGGACCGATCCCGCCGAGGATCACGGGCATATTGAACGTCGCGAGCCGGCCGGAGAACGTCGCCGCGTAGAACGCCTGCGGGTAGTAGACCTTATAATACGCGATCCGGTAGCTCATCAGCGTGTAGGCGACGGAATGGGCCTTCGGGAACATGTACTTGATCTTCCGGCACGATTCGATGTACCAGTCGGGCACGTCGAATTCCTTCATCCGCGCGGCTTCGTCGTCGGTCACGCCCTTGCCCTTGCGGACCTTTTCCATGATCTTGAAGGCCTCGGGTCCGGGCTGGCCCTTCGCCATCAGGTACTGCATGATGTCGTCGCGGGAGCCGATGACCTCGTCGATCGTCGCGGTCTTCTTGCGGATCAGCTCCTGGGCGTTGCCGAGCCAGACGTCGGTCCCGTGGGAGAAGCCGGCGATCCGGACGAGGTCCTGGAAGTGCTTCGGCTGAATGTCGTCGAGCATCCCGCGGACGTAGCCCGTGCCGAATTCCGGCACGCCGAAAGTGCCGTGGGTGAAGCGGTAATCGGGGATCTTGATATCAAGCGCCTCGGGACTGAGGAAGATCGACATGACCTTCGGATCGACCTCGACCGTCATCGGGTCGCGGCCGGTCATGTCCTGTAAATGGCGGATGATCGACGGGTTTTTGTGGCCGAGGATGTCGAGCTTCAGCAGGTTCTTGTCGATCGCGTGGTAATCGAAGTGGGTCGTGACCGTCTCGTCGTCGGTCGGGGGATGCATGACCGGAGTGAACTCGTTGATGTCGTGGCCCTCGGGGCAGATGACGATCCCGCCCGGGTGCTGGCCGTTCGAGCGGCGCACGCCCGTGCACTTCGAAGCAAGGTAGTCGACGTCCCATTTCGACGGGACCTCGCCCTTCTCCTCGAAGTATTTCAGCACGTACCCGTAGGCCGTCCGTTCTTCCACGCCGCTGATCGTTCCCGCGCGGAAGCAGTTCTCCGCGCCGAACATCACGCCGACGTATTTGTGGGCCTCGGGCTGGTACTCGCCCGCGAAGTTGAGGTCGATGTCGGGCTCCTTGTCCGCGCCGGCGATGCCGAGGAACGTCTCGAACGGGATGTTGAAGCCCTCCCGCGCCATCCGCTCGCCGCAGACCGGGCACATCTTCTCGGGCATGTCGACGCCGCAGTCGTACGTTCTGCTGAAGTCGAATTCGATGTGTTTGCAGGCCTTGTTCGGGCAGCGGTAGTGGGGCGGGAGCGGGTTGACTTCCGTGATCCCGGCCATCGTCGCGGCGAACGAAGAGCCGACGGAACCGCGCGAGCCGACGAGGAA
>JAEEUO010000100.1 GCA_016286935.1 Bacillota bacterium
GAGCTCCCCGGCGCGGAGGACGCGGATGAAGCGATCCGCACGATCGGCAAGACCGCCCAGCTCCTCTTCGTCACCGGCGACGGCAACATCGTCCTCGACGGCTCGATGGTCCGGAACGCGGGCGTGACCCAGGACGAGATGGGCTTCCCGGCCGTCAGCCTGGAATTCGACGGCGAAGGAACGACGGCGTTCGCCGCCGCGACGGAAGCCGCCTACAGCGGGAAGATCATCAACGCCCAGACCGGCGCCGTCGACCGCGTGATCTACATCATCCTCGACAACGAGATCATCTCGAACCCCCAGGTCAACTCCGTCATCGCGAACGGCAGGGCGATCATCTCCGGTAACTTCACCTCCGACTCCGCCGTCGAGCTCGCGCGCCTGATCCGCGCCGGCGCGCTGCCGGTCGATCTGAAGGAGATCGAGACGTCCGTCGTCGGACCGTCCCTCGGCATCAACTCGCTCTCGTCCTCTGTGACGGCGGGCGTGATCGGCGTCGGGCTCGTGCTCCTTCTGATGCTCATCGCGTACTACCTGATGGGCCTCGTCGCGGACTTCGCGCTCGTGCTCTACGTGACGATCACCTTCTGGATCCTCGCGCTCTTCAGCGCGGTCCTGAACCTCCCCGGCATCGCCGGCATCGTCCTCGGCATCGGCATGGCCGTCGACGCGAACGTCATCATCTTCTCGCGCATCCGCGAGGAATACCAGGAAGGCAAGACCGTCCGCGTCGCCGTCCAGTCCGGCTTCAAGCGCGCCTTCGTGACCGTCATCGACGCCCAGGTGACGACGCTGATCGCGGGCGTCGTGCTCTACGCCCTCGGAACGGGCGCCGTGCGCGGCTTCGCGCTGACGCTGATGATCTCGATCTTCGTCAGCGTCTTTACGGCCGTCATCGTCTCGCGGCTCCTCGTCAAGGGCGTCGCGGAAGGGAAGATCTCCCCGAAGATCCTCGGCGTCGAGACGAAGGTCCTCGTGCCGAAGGTCGAATGGATCCGCCTCCGGAAGTACTTCTACATCGCGGCGGTCGCGTTCATCGTCCTCGGCTGCGCCGTCGGCCTGATCCGCGGCTTCAACTACGGCGTCGACTTCAGCGGCGGAACGCGTATCCAGCTCGACATGCACGAAGTCGTCTCCGTCGAAGACGTCCAGGCCGTGCTCAGGGCGAACGGCATCGACGGCACCGTCGTCCACTCCGGCTCCGAAAACAAACAGATCATCATCAAGACGACGGCCGCGCTTGAGAACGAGGCCCGCCAGTCGCTGATCGCTTCGTTCGGCGAGGCGTTCGGCATCTCCGACGACGACGTCCTCGAGATCGAACACTTCTCGGCCTCCGTCGGCGCGATGCTGAAGCGGAACGCCGTGAAGGCCGTCCTGATCGCGTCGGTCTGCATGCTCGTCTACATCATCGTCCGCTTCGAATGGATGATGGGCGTCGGCGCGATCGTCGCGCTGATCCACGACGTGCTCTTCGTCTTCGCGGTCTACGGCCTCTTCCACGTCCCCGTCAACAACCCGTTCATCGCCGGTATTTTGACCGTCGTCGGCTACTCGATCAACGACACGATCGTCGTCTTCGACCGCATCCGCGAACACCGCAAGGCCGACGAAAAGCGCAACCTCGAGGATACGGTCAACCTCTCGATCAACCAGACCCTGACGCGCTCGATCATGACCTCCGTCACGACGATCGTCGCGATCGTTCCGCTCCTCATCATGGGCGGCACGACGATCACCGAGTTCTGCATCCCGCTGCTCGTCGGCGTGCTTGCCGGAACGATCTCCTCGATCACGATCGCGAGCCCGGTCTACTACGAACTCGCCTCGCGCATGAAGAAGAACAAATACCACGGCGCGAAGTCGAAGAAAAAGAAAGCGAGCCCCGCCCGCCGCAAGGATATGGACGGCGCCGTCGTCTAGTTTTCTATGGCAGATCTGAAACGACGCGAAAAGTTCATAGAGGACATGCTCCGGATCAACCCGACGTACGACGTCGATCTTCTGGAGCGCGCCTACGCCAAGGCCGAAGAGGTCCACGAAGGCCAGTTCCGCAAGTCGGGTGAGGACTACATCATCCACCCGATCGAAGTCGCGCGGATCCTGGCTGATCTCGGCATGGATGAACAGACGATCGCGGCCGGGCTTCTCCACGACACGGTCGAGGACACGCCCTACGCGCTGGAGGACGTGAAGAACGACTTCGGCGAAGAGGTCGCGCTTCTCGTCGACGGCGTGACGAAGCTGAATCTGCTCGTATTCGACTCCAAGGAGACCCAGCAGGCCGAGAACGTCCGCAAGATGTTCCTCGCGATGTCGAAGGACATCCGCGTCCTGATCATCAAGCTCGCCGACCGCCTCCACAACCTCCGGACGATCAACTACATGAACGAGGACAAGATCCGCGAGAAGTGCCGCGAGACGCTCGAGATCTACTCGCCGCTCGCCGCCCGCCTCGGCATGTACAACATCCGTATGGAGCTCGAGGACATCGCGCTCAAACACCTTGAGCCCGAAGCGTATCAAAAACTCGTGGAGGACGTCAACCGGCGGAGAGGCGAGGGCCAGCCGTTCCTCGACCACGTGATCGCCGCGATCCGCGAAGGCCTCGACAAGGCCGGAATCAACGCCGAGATCAAGGGCCGGTTCAAACACTACTACAGCGTCTACCGCAAGATGAAGCTCCAGAAGCGCTCGCTCGACGAGATCTTCGACCTCGTCGCCTGCCGGATCATCGTCGACACCGTGAAGGACTGCTACGGCGCGCTCGGCATCGTCCACACCCTCTGGACGCCGATCCCCGGCCGCTTCAAGGACTACATCGCGATGCCGAAGTCGAATCTGTACCAGTCGATCCACACGACCGTTATGGGCGACAACGGCAACCCGTTTGAGATCCAGATCCGGACGCACGAAATGAACCGCGTCGCGGAATACGGCATCGCCGCCCACTGGAAATACAAGGAGGGCGTCACCCAGGACCCCGAGGAATTCAAGCTCGCGTGGCTCCGCCAGACGCTCGAATGGCAGAAGGACCTCAACGACTCGAAGGAGTTCCTCGATACGCTGAAGGTCGACCTCTTCTCGTCCCAGGTCTTCGTCTTCACGCCGAAGGGCGACGTGATGGAGCTGCCGAAGGGATCGACGCCGCTCGATTTCGCCTTCAAGATCCACTCCGACGTCGGCGCGAAGTGCGTCGGCGCCCGCGTCAACGGCAAGATGGTCCCGATCGATTACGAGCTCAAGAACGGCGAGATCATCTCCATCGTCACGTCGAACAACTCGAAGGGCCCGTCGATCGACTGGCTCAAGATCGCGAAGACGAACACGGCCAAGGCGAAGATCCGCCAGTATCTCAAGAAAATCGACCGCGGCGAGAACGTCGAAAAGGGCAAGGATATGCTCGAAAAGTATATCCGGCGGAAGGGCTACGACCCCCAGGACGTCATCCGCGCCGCGTGGATCAACAAGGCCGCGAAGGCGTTCGGCCAGACGACGGCGGAGGCGCTCTACAACAACATCTCCTACGGCGGCGTGATGCTCTCGAAGGTCGCCGTCTACCTCGTCGACCTCTACCACGAGGACAAGCAGGCCGAGCTCAAGGCGCGCGAGCAGCGCGAGGCGGAGATCACCGCGGCGGCCGAAAGCCGCAAGGCGAAGCGTCCGCGCAACTCGAGCGGCGTCATCGTCGAGGGCTTCGACGACCTTCTGATCCGGTTCGCGAAGTGCTGCAACCCCGTCCCCGGCGACGAGATCATCGGCTTTATCACGAAAGGCCGCGGCGTCTCGGTCCACCGCGCCGACTGCATCAACGCCCAGTCGCTCGCCGAGACCGAACAGGGCCGCATCATCAACGTCACGTGGGACGAGTCGAAGGAAGGCCTCGAATTCGAGGTGGACCTCCGCGTGCTCGCCGAGGACCGCAAGGGGCTCCTCGTCGACATCTCCCGCGTCACGGACGAGATGGGCGTTTCGATCACGTCGCTGTCGGCGAAATCCGACCGCGAATCGTCCGTCGCGAACATCCAGATGACCGTCGCGCTGACCGACACGAAGCAGCTCGACCGCATCATCTCCCGCCTCAAACAGATCGACCGCGTCGCGGACGTGTACCGCGCCGTCGTATAGAAAGGAACCGCCGTGAAATTCAGGCTTTACCGTACGGGACCGTACTTTGTGAATACGTATCTCTGCTGGGATGAGGAGACGAAGAAGGGCTTCATCGTCGATCCGGGCGGACCGTCCGGGCGGATGGAGAACGACATCGAAGCGGAGGGCATCACCCCCGAATACATCATCCTCACCCACGGCCACGCCGACCACATCGGCGGCATCCCGCGCCTCGAACAGGTCTATCCCGATATCGTTCTCGTCGCGTGCGTCCACGAGCAGGAACTGCTCGGCAACACCGACTGGAACGAGAGTGAGGAGACGCTCGGACGGCCGTACGTGCCGGACGTGAAGAAGTGGGTCGACGACGGCGATACGCTGACCGTCGGGAAGACGGAGCTCCGGTTCATCTGGACGCCCGGCCACACCGAGGGCGGCATGTGCATCTACGACGGGCGCGTGCTGTTCAGCGGCGACACGCTCTTCTGCCAGTCGATCGGCCGCACGGATCTCCACGGCGGCTCGTTCCCGAAGATCGCGCGGTCGATCCGCGAAAAGCTCTACGTCCTGCCCGACGCGACGCCGGTGTTTCCGGGACATGAGGGGTCGACGACGATCGGCGATGAGAAGCGGTATAATCCGTTTGTGCATTGATCAGTCGCGGCTGTATATCCTTTACAAAACACGGCTCGCGCCTGGGCGATTCTTAACGCAGCGGTACTAAGCTCTGACTGCGCCTACGGCTTGTCAGTCGCTAAGTACCGGCTAAATCGCACGTTTTGCCGGACGCACACACAGTTCACGCGAGACAAATGCAATACCGCATAGATTACAACCGAACCGAAAAAACCTATGAGCCTGCTGAACTCGTAAGGATGTTTCTCTCTCCTGACGAACTGTCTGAAGAGGGTGAACCCATTAGAG
>JAEEUO010000101.1 GCA_016286935.1 Bacillota bacterium
ACATCATGATGATGACCTGCATGAAATGGCCGACGTGGAGGCAATCCGCGGTGGCGTCGAAGCCGATGTAGAATTTGACCTTTTCGCGGCCGAGGAGATCGCGGATCCCCTCGTCGTCGGTCGTCTGCTCGATGAAGCCGCGCTCCTTCAGAACGTCGAATACGTTATCGAATTTGCTGATGTTGTCTGGAATCTTGAGCATTTGGATGCCCTGCCTTTCTGAGAGGATTTATTTCGTGCCGTAGAGGCGGTCGCCGGCGTCGCCGAGGCCCGGGACGATGTAGGCGTGCTCGTTGAGGTGGTCGTCGAGCGCCGCGCAGTAGATGTCGACGTCGGGATGGGCTTCGCGGAGCTTCTGGATGCCTTCCGGAGCCGCGATGAGGCAGATGAAGTTGATCCGCTTCGCGCCGCGCTGTTTGATGAAGTCGATCGCCGCGACCGCCGAGCCGCCCGTCGCGAGCATCGGGTCGACGATGTAGACCCAGCGCTTGTCGATGTCGTTCGGAAGCTTGCAGTAATACTCGACCGGGAGATGGGTGTCCGGATCGCGGTAGAGGCCGATGTGGCCGACCTTCGCGTTCGGAACGAGCGAGAGCATCCCGTCGACGAAGCCGAGGCCCGCGCGAAGGATCGGTACGATCGCGATGTCCTCGCCGTCGAGCATGTTGACGGTTGCCTTGCAGATCGGCGTATCGATCTCGACCTGCTTCAGCGGAAGGTTGCGCGTCGCCTCAAACGTCATCAGGGTCACGACCTCCTTTGCGAGTTCGCGGAAATCCTTCGTCGGCGTCGACTGCATACGCATCAGGGATACTTTGTGCTGGATCAGCGGGTGATCGAAAATCATTAACTTGCCCATTTTGTTCTCCTTATCGGTTTATTGGACTATAGTGTAAACATGTTTTATCGCGGGTCAGCGGATGTCGTCGAGCATGTCGATGCGGCGCTGGTGGCGGCCGCCTTCGAATTCGGTGTCGAGCCACGCGTCGACGATCGGCAGCGCCTCGTCCACGGTCAGGACGCGTCCGCCGAGCGCGAGGATGTTCGCGTTGTTGTGGCGCTTCGTCATCGTGGCCATGTACGTGTCGGTGCAGAGGCCGCAGCGCACGCCGGGGACTTTGTTCGCGGCCATGGAGATGCCGATCCCCGTTCCGCAGCAGACGACGCCGAGATCGGCTTCTCCCGAGGCGACGGTCCTTCCGCAGAGTTCGCCGTACTTCGGATAGTCGACGGAGACGGCCGCGCTGTCGGTTCCGAGATCGAGCGTTTCGAAGCCGCGCTTTTCGAGGTGTTTTTTGACGGCTTCCTTGAGGTCGAAGCCGCCGTGGTCGCTTGCGAGTGCGATGAGCATAATGGGTTCCTCCTATACGTCGATAACGTTATATCCTGCTGATTTGAGCATGCGGTTCATCACGGCGAAGCCGCGTTCGTCGGACTGTTTCAGGGCGCCCGCGAAGATCCGGTCGACGCCCTCGTCGTCCATCTTCCTGAGGTCCGCGAAGAGGTTTCGCGCCGCCTCCTCGAACGCGTCGTCCGAGAAGAGGATCACGCCGGCGGTAAGTCCCTCCGCCTCGGCCTTCGCCTTCTCGGTCTCGATGCGACGGCGGACGTCGTCCGGTTCGCCCTGGAAGATCGTCATCGGCGCCTTCGGCGCGTAGTGGCGGTATTTCATGCCGGGCGCGCGCGGCGCAGGCGCGTCCTTCTCGCCTTCTAGGAGAAGACCGTCGCCGTCCGCGACGCCGTAGGGTTTGTGGTTCACGAGGAGCGCGGGGTCGATGATGACCTCGCGGCCGAGCGCCTTCGAGATCGCGGTCGGGGTGATGATGCCGGGACGCAGGATCGCGGGCGTCTCCTCCGTCAGGTCGACGATCGTCGATTCGATGCCGACCTTGCAGTCCTCGCCCCAGAGGATCATCGGGATCCGGCCGTCGAGGTCGCGGACGCAGTGGTCGCCGCGCGTCGGGGACGGCCTTCCGGAGAGGTTGGCGGACGGCGCCGCGATCGGCACGCCGGAAAGCTGGATGAGTTCATACGCGACGGCCGAGTTCGGCATGCGGATCGCGACGGTCCCGAGGCCGCCGGTCGTGACGTCGGGGACCTTGAACGACTTCGGCAGGACCATCGTCAGAGGGCCCGGCCAGAACGTCTCCGCGAGGACCATCGCTTCGTCCGGCACTTCCGAACAGAGGCGGTAGAACTCGAAGCAGTCGGCGATGTGGACGATCAGGGGGTTGTCGGACGGACGCCCCTTCGCGGCGTAGATCTTCCCCGCCGCTTCGGGGTCGAGCGCGTTTCCCCCGAGCCCGTAGACCGTTTCGGTCGGAAACGCGACGAGCTCGCCGTTCCGGATCAGTTCCGCTGCCCGTTCGAGCGCGCGGTACTCGTCTCCCGTCCAGCGCGGAGCGGGGTAGTTCCGGACCGGCATATCGTGTTCGAATTTGAAGACGGCCGTTTCCATTAGAAGTTCTTCATCCGTTCGGCCTGGTCGGCGGTGATCAGTCCGTCGACGACCTCGTCGATGTCGCCGTCCATAAAGGCGTCGAGCTTGTAGATCGTCAGGCCGATGCGGTGGTCGCTGATCCGGCCCTGGGGGAAGTTGTAGGTGCGGATGCGCTCCGAGCGGTCGCCCGAGCCGATCATCGATTTCCGCTGGTCGGCGATCTCCTTGTTGTGTTCGCGGAGCATATAGTCGTAGACGCGCGCCTTGAGGACCTTCATCGCCTTGTCGCGGTTCTTGATCTGGGACTTTTCGTCCTGGCACGTCACGACGATGCCGGTCGGGATGTGGGTCATCCGGACGGCCGACTCGGTCGTGTTGACGCACTGGCCGCCGTTTCCGGAGGAGCGGTAGACGTCTACGCGCACGTCGTCGGGATTGATCTTCACCTCGACGTCGTCGACTTCGGGCAGGACGGCGACCGTCGCGGCGGAGGTCTGGATCCGGCCCTGGGATTCCGTTTCGGGGACGCGCTGGACGCGGTGGACGCCCGATTCGAACTTCATGCGCGAATAGGCGCCGCGTCCCTTGATGAGGACGGTCGCTTCTTTGATACCGCCGAGGCCGGTCTCGTTCGCGTCGGCGATCTCGGCCTTCCAGCCGCGCCGCTCGGCGTAGCGCGTATACATGCGGAGAAGGTCGCCCGCGAAGAGCGCCGCCTCCTCGCCGCCCGTTCCCGCGCGGATCTCGAGGATGACGTTCCGTTCGTCGTTCGGGTCCTTCGGAAGGAGCAGGATCTTCAATTCGCCGGCGTACTGTTCGAGCTTTTCCTCGAGTTCGTAGAGCTCCGCCTTCGCCATCTCGCGCATCTCATCGTCGAGCGAGCTGTCATCGAGCATCTCCTTCACGTCCGCGAGGTCTTCCTTCGCCTTCTTATAGTCTCTGTATTTCGTGACGATCGGCTCCATCTCGCCGATGTCCTTCATGCATTTCTGCCACGTCGGCTGGTCCGCGATCACCGCGGGGTCCGCGACCTTCGCGCTGAGCTCTTCGTATTTTCCTGCAATAAAGTCCAGTTTGTCGTACATCGCGGGCTTTCTCCTGTCCGGCGCAGTCCGTTTCGCGCCTCTGTCGTTTCGTGTTTCCTAAATTGTTATTGTATCATATCTTTTTGTGTTGCGCCACGAAAAAGAATCCGTCGGCGGCGGTCAGGGCGCGTCGTTTTACTGACCCGTCTGGTACGCGCTGTACCCTTCGTAGTAATAGCTCGCGTCGACGCCCTTCATATATACTTCGCGGTCGTTGACTTTGTCCGTCAGCGCGCTCCTGAGCAGATAGCGGATCTCGAGATCGTTGACCGGGCTCCGTTCCATCGCGGAGAGATATGCGTCCTTGTCGATACGGCTCCAGTCTACGACGACGCCGAGGTCTTTCTTCAGCATCGTATCAAGCCAGATCCGCATGCTCCGGCCGTTACCCTCGCGGAACGGATGCGCGATGTTCATCTCCACGTACTTCGCGATGATCTCTTCGTACGTCGTTTCGGGCATCGCCGAGACGTTTTCGAGCGCGGCGTCAAGATACATCACAGGCGCAAACCGGAAACTTCCCTTCGCAAGGTTCACGGAGCGCGTCTTTCCCGCAAAGTCGTATACGTCCTGAAACAGATACGCGTGGATCGCCGCGAGCCCGCGGTATGTCCCGACCTCGATCGTATCCAGAAGCCCGCGTTCGAACAGTTCCGCGGCGCGCCGCTTCGTCCACCGTTCTTCCGCGTTCGCGAGCTTCGCGCTGTCCGTGATCCCGAATTTGTTTTCAAGCGCCATGTTTGTTTTCCTCTCGCTGCCGAGACCGTTCAATGCCCGGATCAGTTCCTTCACGCTGCCCTGCTTGTTGTCCAGACCGTCGAGCCATTCGAGGATGTCACGATCCGTCCGATTGTTCAGTTTGAGTTTGAACTGGGTCGTGTGTTCGCGATCCCACGTTTCCTTGTACTTGCTCATCGATCGTTCCTCAAATATCAGGGTACACCCATATAATAGCACGTCTCGGCAACGCGCGCAAGACGGTTCCGGGCACGAAAAAACGGACCCTTTCGGATCCGTTTTCCATACGCGTTTCCGCGTTCGTTCGCTGAATTATTCGAGACCGAATTTCTTCTTGAACTTTTCGACACGGCCGCCGCGGTTGATGAATTTCTGCTGACCGGTGAAGAACGGGTGGCAGGCGGAGCAGACGTCGAGTCTGATCTCATCTTTCGTGGACTTGGTCATGAACGAATTCCCGCAGGCGCAAGTGACCTTGCAGTCCTTGTAATCGGGATGGATTCCTTCTTTCATTGGGTTCACCTCTTTCACATCTTTTTTCCGCTGGTCTATACAGCGAAGACTGATTCGCGGCGAAGTTGCCTGGCCATCGCAACCTAGCGCGCCTTATTACAATACCACGCGGGGCGGGGCGGCGCAAGTCTTTTTTTGCGATTTCGGCGGCAAAAAACCGCGTTTTCAACGGGTGCGGCGCGGACGCGGACGTCCGCGCCGCCGGCCGTCCTTATTCTTCGTCGTCGTCGAGC